>JBKJTB010000381.1:0-7366 GCA_046594305.1 Devosia sp.
GGCGCCGGCCTGGAAGGCCAGCGCGCCGACCACCGAGGAGAGCGCGAGGTTGGAGCCGACCGAGAGGTCGATGCCGCGCGTCAGGATGACGAGGTGCTGGCCCATCGCCACGACCGAGATCACCGCGGTCTGCGCGAGGATGTTGTAAAGATTGCGGGGCGTGAGGAACGGCGGCGACAGCACCGCGAGCACGCCGACCAGCACGACGAGGATGACCACCGGCCCGGCACTGAGCAGCCTGAGGCCGATCGCGAGACCGCTCAGCGGCTCGTGCAGGCTTGTGCCTTCCATCGCTCGCGACGTGGTTTCCGGCAAAGTCTCCCCCGTCCGGTCCAGCACCATCTCGCTGGCCGGTAAGTCGTGTTCTTGGTTGTCAGTTATCGATAAAAAGCAGACTACATGAAACGTGGTCAAATTGTTTTTTATGGATAAGATGTGCAGATAGAAACCGGAGTAGAGGACCAGTGAAGACCGACACCGTTTTCAAGCAGACCTTCAACGCGACGCTCGACATCCTCGCCGGGCTGAAGCGCGGAAGCGTATTGCCGTCGGAGAATGAACTTAGCGAGCAGCTGGGCGTGAGCCGCACGACGGTGCGCAAAGTGCTGGCCTGGCTGACCGACAACGGCCATATCAAGCTCGTGGGCCGCGGCCGTGTGTTGACCGCCGCGGTGCCCAAAAGCGCGCGCTTTCCAGAGACGGAAACCGAGTCGACCTCCGAGCAAGTCGAGAAGCGCTTCATGGAGTGGATGCTGCGTGGTGACGCCCGGCCAGGCTCACAGATCAACGAGCTCGAAATGGCACGTCAATTCGGCGTGGCGACCACAGGCATTCGCGAGTTCCTCAACCGCTTCCGCCGCTTCGGCCTCATCGAGAAGCGCCCCAACGCCGGATGGGTCTTCAAGGGCTTCACGGAAGACTTCGCCGACGAGTTGTTCGAGATCCGCGAGATGTTCGAACTGCGTTCGGCCCATGCAATGGCAGGTCTACCTGTCGACGCCCCGGTGTGGCGCGACCTGCGCGTGCTGCGCGAGGAGCACCAATCTCTGCTCCGCGATATCAACAAGCGCTTTCATGACTTCTCCGATCTCGACAATCGGCTGCATCGGCTCATCACCACCGCAGTTCCCAATCGCTTCATCGACGATTTCTACGACGTCATCACGTTGATCTTTCACTACCACTATCAATGGAACAAGCGCGACGAGCGCCAGCGCAACGAGGTCGCAATCGGCGAGCACCTCGTCTACATCGACGCATTGCTCGCTCGCGACCGCCAGCGGGTCAAGCAGGCGTGCCGTGCCCACCTTACATCGGCAAGGCAGACGCTACGTCGAGCGTTCCTCTCGGCACTCGAAGAGAAGTAGCGCGACGCGGGGCCTAGGCGTCGCTTATCCGCTCGCACCGAGCCGCATCGGAAATAACGCCAAGCGCCGAGCGAGAGGCTCCCTCAGCTCCGTGCACGCGGCCATGTCTGGAGGCGACTACTTCATTGTCGTCCGTCTCTTCGAGGGCACGCAAACGGAGCGCACACAGCCGCGCAACCACCGGTGCGCCAGATCGCCGTCCATACGGGGATGCCAGAGCATCGATATCGTGAAGTGCGGAATCTCGACCGGGAGCGAGAAGGTGTGCATACCCTTGCGTAGTCCCTCCGTGTGCTGCTCGGGCACAGTTGCGACGAGTTCAGTCTCGCGCGCCAACGCAATCGCGGTGGAAAAGCCATTCACTACCGTAACGATCCGCCGGTCGAGGCCGGCTACCCGCGCCGCGTCATCGATCTCTCCACTATGGAGCCCGCGCCGAAGGATCAGCACGTGACCGGCGGCGGCAAAGCGACTGGCCGTCATTCTGCCCTTTGCCAATGGATGGTCGCCCCCAATGACTCCAACCCAACGATCGTCGAACAGAGGGAGCGTGCGCAACTCGGGGGCCGTCTGCGCATCCACAACACCGGTCTCGACATCGACCTCTCCCTCACGCAGCGGGGCGCTCTCCTTGTCGGGCTTGGCGAGGAACTGCAGCGTCACACCCGGTGCCTGCTCGCCGACCTGTGCGAGCAGCCTTGGCCCGAACGTTTCGACAAAGCCCTCGCTGGTGCGCATAGTGAACCGTCGCTCTAGCGTAGCAAGGTTGAGCTTCTCGGTCGGCCGCAGCACGGAATTCGCACCGTCGACAAGGGCTCCGACCTGAGTGCGCAGTTCGATCGCACGCGGCGTCGGCACAAGGCCGCGCCCGGCTCGCACCAACAGGGGGTCCCCGGTGACTTCCCGCAGCCGTGCGAGCGAACGGCTCATGGCAGAGGGGCTCAGCTTCAGCCGCCGGCCCGCCCCCGCGACGCTTCCCTCATCGAGGAGTGCGTTGAGCGTCACAAGGAGATTGAGGTCTGGCATCCAGTTCCCCCGTCGCATGTATGGCGTCGCATGCACTAATTATATGCAATCAGTGCGTGTTCCGCAATCGATAGGGGACGGCTAGATCGGGGCAGCCAACATCCAAGGAGTTTCCAATGCCCCCTCGCTACGCCCCCATTCTGTTCGGCTTCGTGCTTTCCGCCTTGATGTCCTTCCTCGTCTCGGGCATCGCGACCTTCCGCAACGCCGGTTTGGTCGACGGTTTCCTCAGTCTGTGGATCAGCGCCTGGCTGCCGTCATGGCTCATCGCCTTCCCCGTCGTTCTCGTCGTCGCCCCGGTCGCGCGCCGTCTCGTCGGGCTCGTTGTCAAAGCTCCGGCGACAGCAGCCCGCTGACAGAACACCATGACCACCCACCTTGATGGCCGCCATCGCCGGCGGCTGCTGGCCTTGGCCCTCGCGATGCTTCTTCCCTCCCTGGGGACGAGCATCGCGAATGTGGCGCTGCCCACTCTCGCCGGATCCTTCGGCGCCTCTTTTCATGACGTGCAGTGGGTTGTCCTCTCCTACCTTCTAGCTGTCACCACTTTGATCGTGAGTGCCGGTCGCCTTGGCGACATGCTTGGACGGCGGCGCCTGCTGCTTGTCGGGATCGGGGTATTCGCCCTGGCATCGGCAGTTTGTGTCGTGGCCCCGAGTCTGGGGACGCTCATCGCAGCGCGCGCGGTGCAAGGTTTTGGCGCGGCGATCATGATGGCGCTCACCGTGGCGTCGGTTGGCGACGTGGTGCCGAAAGAGCGAATGGGCAGCGCCATGGGCTTGCTGGGCACCGTCTCCGCAATCGGAACGGCTTTGGGGCCATCGCTCGGTGGCCTGCTCATCTCATGGTTTGGCTGGCCAGCGGTCTTTGTTTTCTTGGCGGGGGCAGGGGGTGTCTCATTCCTGCTCGGTCAATTGATGCTCCCGCCTGACGCGTCGGCCGACCGCAAGCCATTCTCTTTCGATGCCGCCGGGACGGTCCTTCTCGCGCTTTCACTCGGTGCATATTCCCTGGCCGCGACGCTGGGCGGCAGTGCGCGGGGACCGACCAGCGCAATATTTCTCGGAACAGCGGTTCTTGGCTTCGCCGCTTTCGCTCTCGTCGAATCCCGGGCAGTCGCGCCCCCTATCCAGATGCAGCAGCTGCGAGACGGAACACTGAGCGCGGGCCTCATTTCGATGGCGCTAGTATCCACCGTCATTATGGCGACGCTGGTCGTTGGACCGTTCTATCTTTCCGACGTTCTCGGGCTCAGTCCCCTCAACACCGGGCTTGTAATGTCGATCGGCCCTGCGGTTGCCGCGCTGGTGGGTATTCCTGCCGGCCGTCTCGTCGATCGACTGGGTTCCTCTGCGGTGATGCTCACCGGGCTTGCCGGCGTCGTCGCTGGGTCGGCCCTCATGACCGTGCTTCCCGGCGCGTTTGGCGTTGAGGGCTACATTGGCGCGCTCGCCGTTGTCACAGCAGGATACGCACTTTTTCAGACGGCCAATAGCACGGCCGTCATGGGTGGGACTGTCAAGGGGCATCGCGGTGTAACGTCCGCGCTGCTTGGGCTCTCCCGCAATGTGGGGCTCGTAACGGGAGCTTCGGCAATGGGCTCGGTCTTCGCCTTCGGGTCGCGTGGTCTGCCGATGCTTGGGCTTGGCTCTGGTGGCGCGACTGGAATGACGCTCGCGTTTGCCGTAGCCGCCGGCCTGGCGCTCATCGCTTTGGCGGTCACATTGCGGGGACGCAAGTAGGTCGGGGAGGCCATTGCACGGGCCAGGCGAGCCATGGCGTCGAGCGCCATGAATGAAGTGCAGATGGAGCGCGTTCCGCTGTGTCCCGCGAACGCATACGCCACGCACTGTGTCTACTCGACGTCGCCGAGAACCAGGCGACTTGCTCTAACCGACAGGAAAGTTCAAATGGCCGAAATCTCTCTCGCGCGCCTGTATGCCCTGAGGCTCGCCTACCTTATCGTCGGCGGCGGGCTTATTTACGCGAAATGGCCCACGCTGATCAGTCACAGCATCAGCTGGCCGCTCTACGAAGGTGTCGCGAGCTCAATGTTCGGTGCACTCACTGTGATGGCCCTGCTCGGCCTGCGTTATCCTCTTCAGATGCTGCCGTTCCTGCTCTTCGAGCTGACGTGGAAGATCATCTGGGGCAGCCTTGTCTTTCTCCCCGTCTGGCAAGCCGGAGAGGTCAGCGACGCGATGACGACGGTCGGCGTGAACTGTCTGGTCGTCCTTCTGCTGATCCCGCTGATCCCCTGGGACTACGCCTTTGCGAACTATTTGCTCGCACGCGGAGCACCATGACGGCCGAGCAAGCGGGAGTACGGTGAGACGGCGAGTCCTCCGGGAGCCGTCGCCCGGTAGCGCCGGAGATCACGGCCGGCGCCGAGCGAGGGCAGCGTCCTTCGAACGGTTCCGGCCGAGAGTTCCACCGATTGTGCCGCTCTCATGTATAACGAGGCGATGGCAAACCCCCTTGTTGCGACAAAACTGTTTGTTCCAAAGCCCCGCAGAGATGTGGTGGGACGCAGCCGGCTTCGCGAGAGGCTGGAGCACGGCGCCAACTCGAGGCTGACGCTCATCTCCGCGCCGGCCGGGTTCGGCAAGACGACCTTGCTCGCCGAGTGGCTGGCGGTTCGCAAGCCGGCGCGCGCGGTAGCCTGGCTTTCGCTCGATCAAACCGACAATGAGCCGACCTCGTTCTGGATCCATGTGGTTGTGGCTTTGCGGCAGGCCGCGGGCGATATCGCCGCCACTCTTCTGCCGATCATCGAGGCTGGCCAGCAGCCGATCAATAGTGTGCTGACCAGCCTGGTGAACGAGCTCAGCGCGTCACAGCAGCACATTGATCTGGTGCTCGACGATTTTCACGTCGTCGATCACCCGGACATTCAGACGGGGGTCGCGTTTCTTGTTGAGCGCCTGCCGCCGCACGTCCATTTGGTGATCAGCACGCGAGCCGATCCGGCGCTGCCGATCGCTCGCCTGCGGGCCCGTGGCGAACTGGTCGAGATCCGGTCGGCGGACCTCCGCTTCACCACGGACGAGACGGCCGCCTACCTGAACGGCAGCATGGGGCTCGAACTCGCGGCAAGCGCCATAAATGCCCTCGAGGGGCGGACCGAGGGATGGATCGCGGCGCTCCAACTGGCCGCACTCTCCATGCACGGCCGTGATGATCCGGCGTCCTTCATCGAGAGCTTTGCGGGCAATGACCGTTATGTCGTCGATTATCTCGTCGAGGAGGTGCTTCAGCGTCAATCCGACGACGTCCGAAAATTCCTTTTGCAGACCTGCTTTCTGGACCGCCTGAGCGGCTCGCTTTGCGACGCGGTCATGGATCGGAGCGGCAGCAAATCGGTGCTGGATGCGCTCAACAGAGCCAACCTCTTTCTCGTCCCGCTCGATGATCGCCGAGAGTGGTATAGGTATCATCACCTCTTCGCCGACGTCCTTTTCACGCAACTGGATGACGACGCCCTGCGCGACCTGCCGGTGCTCCACCAACGCGCGAGCGATTGGTATGAGCAGCACGGAGACCGATCCGCAGCGATCCAGCATGCGCTCGCCGCGGGGATCTTTGAGCGTGCGGCAGAGCTGATTGAACTGGCGATCCCGCAGCTGCGCCGGGACCGCAATCACCTCCCGTTGCGTCGTTGGATCATGGCACTTCCTGACGCGATGGTGCGCTCGCGGCCCGTGCTCGGCGTGGCGATCGTGGGGGTATTGCTGTCGAACGGCGAATTGGAGGGAATACAGGAGCGGCTTCGCGACGCCGCGCAGAATGTCGAGGCGCTGAGCAGGCTGGGCGCCGAGGCAAGCGGCATTGTCATTGTCGACCAGGAGCAGTTTGCCGGAGTGCCCGCGCAGATCGAGCTCTTTCACACGGCACTGGCGCAAATCGGTGGCGACTTGCAGGGCACGATCGCCCACGCAGAACGCGCATTCGACCTGGCGCCGCCTGAGGATGATTTCGGTCGTGCCGGCGCGGCGGGTTTTCTCGGAATCGCGTTCTGGACGGCGGGCGATCTCGATGCGGCGCGCCGGTGGTGGACGCAATGCGCGGCCGGGCTGCAGCGGACGGGGCATCTGGCGGACGTGCTCGGCGTCACCCGGGCTCTCGTCGACATCCTCGCGGCGGAGGGCAGGCTTACTGACGCGGTTCGCGCCTGCGAGAACGCGCTGCAGCTGCAGAAGGATGGAATACTGCGGGGCGCCGCGGATCTGCACGTGCGGCTGAGCGACTTCTGCCGCGAGCGCAATGACCTGCAGGGGGCAGGCGACCACTTGTCAAAGAGTCAGGAGCTGGGGGAGCTCGCGGCGCTGCCGCAATATGCTCACCGCCTGAGCCTCGGCCTGGCCAAGGCTAGGCAGGACGCAGGGGATTTTGGTGCAGCGTTCGATATGCTCGACGCAGCGGAGCGGCGCTATGCGAGCGACTTCTTCCCCGATGTTCGCCCGATCGCGGCGATCCGTGCTCGCGCTTGGATCGCACGGGGGCGGCTGGATGACGCCCTCCGCTGGGCAAACGAACGGGCCGTCACCGCCACCGACGAGCTCAGCTACTTGCGCGAGTTCGAGCACGTCACGCTCGCAAGGCTGCTGATGGCACAGCGGGCCGGTGTTGAGGCAGCGGCGCTTCTCAATCGCCTTCTAATCGCCGCGGAACGTGGCGGCAGGAATCGCAGCGTCATCGAAATCGCAGCGCTGATCGGACTCGTTCATCAGCAGGGCGATGTCACCTCCGCACTCGCCTCGCTCGAGCGCGCGCTGAAGCTGGCAGAGCCGGAGGGGTATATTCGCCTGTTCGTCGATGAGGGGCCGGCCATGGAGGCCCTGCTGCGGCTGGCGGTAAAGCGGCGAGTCGTGGCGCCCTTTGCGCGGACCCTCCTGGCGGCGTTTGGGCGGCCTGTCGGGGAACCACCCTCGCACCCCGACCTGCTCGAACCTCTGAGCGACCGCGAAGTTGAT
>JBKJTB010000447.1:0-14964 GCA_046594305.1 Devosia sp.
GGTATCACGGCGAAATCTGCTCCTGGGATCAGCCGGCGTGACATTGGGCACTCTGGCTCTGGCCGTCGGTCCGGCTCTTGCCGCGGAGATGAAGATGGCGGCGATGGTCACGCCCGCAAAAACGGGCAGCGATCGGCTCTACGATATCAACACCTTCGAGGGGATGACCGACATCGCGCATGATCCCACCGACATCCCCCCGCCGATCACGCGTCGGGAGCCCGCGACCGTCCGCGTCGATCTCGAAACGGTAGAAGTCGAGGCCCGGCTCAGTGACCAATCGAGCTATCAGTTCTGGACGTTCAACGGTCGTGTGCCGGGACCTTTCGTCCGCGTCCGAGTGGGCGATACCGTCGAAGTGCATCTCAAGAACAATGAGAACTCGACGATGATGCACAATGTCGACTTCCACGCGGCTACCGGTCCGGGCGGCGGCGCCGGTGCAACCAGCGCCAACCCCGGCGAGGAGAAGATGGTGACCTTCAAGGCCCTGAACCCGGGCCTCTACATCTACCATTGCGCCGTGCCGCCGGTTGCGATGCACATCTCGAGCGGCATGTACGGGCTTATCCTTGTCGAACCGGAGAATGGGCTGACCCCCGTCGATCACGAGTTCTACGTGGTGCAGGGCGAGATCTACACCGAAGAGGCGTTCGGCACTCCGGGTCTGCTTACCCAGAGCTACGACAAGCTGGTCGCCGAACGCCCTGAGTATTTCGTGTTCAACGGTCATGTCGGAGCCCTGACCGAGCATTATCCGCTGAAAGCCAAAGTGGGCGAGACGGTACGCATTTTCTTCGGCGTCGGTGGTCCCAACTACACATCCTCCTTCCACGTAATCGGCGAGATATTCGACCGCGCCTATCAGATGGGATCCCTGGTCAGCCCACCGATGGAAAGCGTCCAATCCATCTCGGTGCCACCCGGCTCGGCAAACATCGTCGAGTTCAAGCTACAGGTCCCCGGCCGCTACGTTCTTGTCGATCACGCGCTATCACGGGCTGAGCGAGGTCTCGCCGGCTACCTAATCGTTGAGGGCGATCCGAACCCGGAAATCTTCGACGCCCCACCCAACGACAATGCATCTGGCCACTGAAGGAAACCGCCGTGACTTTGCACAAGAATGCCTTCCGAACTTTTGCAGCTTTTGTCCTGCTGATGACTCTGCCGCTTGCCCTGTCAACGCCCGCCTCCGCGCATGCCAAGCTTGTCGTGGCTGCGCCGGCGGCCAACTCGACCGTCGCGCCGCCGGCCCCAACCGAACTGCGCCTGAGCTTTTCGGAGCCGCTAGAACTCGCGTTCACCAAGCTGATGGTAGTCGGGCCGGACGGCCAGTTGGTCGGAACCCGGCCTCTGTCGCTCGACCCGGTCGACACCAAAACCCTCGTGGTCCCAATCACGGGCGCTTTCAGCCCGGGCCTGGTGACGATCAATTGGACGGCCGTCGCCGATGATGGACACAAGTCGCAGGGAAGCTATACTCTGACGATCACTGATTGATCGATGGTCCATGGACGCTTTGCTCGCCGTCGCGCGGTTCATTCACTACGCGGCGGCGTTGCAGCTTTTTGGTATAGCAACATTACAGTCGCTGCTCGCGCCGACCGGCCTAAGACTTGCGATCGAACGGCCGTCACGCGTCGCATCGACAATCAGTGCGCTCCTTCTCCTTTTGAGCGGGCTGCTTTGGCTTTCGGCCACCGCAGGCAATATGGGCGATGGCTGGGCCGACACACTCAGCATCGGCGTCGTTTCGACCGTACTGACAGCGACCTCGTTCGGTCATATCTGGGGGCCGCATCTACTGCTCGGCCTGGTGCTTGTTTTGCTACTGGCGATCAGGGCGAATTGGGCCCTCATCGCGCTTCTCTCTACAGTAGCGCTCGGTATGCTCGGTCTTGTTGGTCACGCCGCCATCGACTCCGGCCTGCTGGGGCTGCTCAACCAAACCAGCCAGATCCTTCACCTCTTGAGTTCCGGCTTCTGGCTGGGATCGCTCCTGCCCCTGCTCTTCTGCCTGAAGATGTTTGCCGACCCGGCTCTGCAAGGCGATGCCGATACGGCGTTGCGACGCTTCTCCGGGCTCGGCCATCTGGCGGTGGCCATCCTGTTGTTGAGCGGGGGGGTCAACACCTGGTTCGTGCTCGGCGCAGCCGCACCGGACCTAAGTGTGCCCTATCAGCGATTGCTGCTCGCCAAGATCGGCATCGCCGGCCTGATGTGCATTCTTGCCATCATCAACCGATACGCCTTCGTTCCCAATATTTCCAGTGACGGGCCGGGCGCACGACAGCTGGCGCACGGGACGGTCGCGGAGATCGTACTCGGAGCGGGCATACTGGCAATCGTTGGTGTGATCGGGGCGATGGCCCCGACATGACTGCTGAATGACGCCCTAAAGTCCAGAGCGCGTAACGCTCAGGATGTCACCGCGCCAATAGACAAACTCCCCGTCTGGGAGATCCCACGCGACTTCGCCGTGGCCGGGAAATCGATAGAGACCAACCTGCGCATAGTCGGAAAACCGGCCGACCCAGGGAGCCGGCGTGTCACCCGCCCGGGGCCTATCGGCAGCCTCGATGGCTGTGACGTCACCCCTTTCATCGAAGTGCAACAGCACTCGCGCCACACCGCCCCCCGTCTGCATCGAGACTTCAACGGCGGTTTCGTCCACCTGTCGCCATATGAGCCCCGTAGCATTCAAAATCGCGTCTGGATTCCAGGGCAACTCGGCGAGGAATCGCATTGCTTCCCCCTTGTCTGTCTCGGGTCCAATCGAACTTGCGACGGGGATGGACCCTGCGATCCTTACCTCCAGCCCTCCAACGCCCTCGACATAGGCATCTACGACCTGCAAAGGCACAATGGCGCTCATCATGCCCTTCGCCTGCCATACGAAGGCGGGCTGGCGCGTTCCCGAGAGTTGCGATGCATCCAGCCGAAAGAAGGGTTGATCGACCTGCAGGCGCATCTCGGCATTTTGTGTCATGGAGACTACCGTGGGGCCACCGACATGTTCGCCGTTGCGCAGGGCGAATTCTCGCATGATAGGTGGGATAAGAGCCACATCCGGGGAGCTCGCAGATTGCGACGCCACGAGACGGCGTCCGAGGTCATTGATCTTCGACGCAAATTGACCGGAAAGGACAAGTTGCGCGGCGAGAAGTGCCACCAGGAGCACAGCCGCTACGACGAGGGACGTCTTCATTCCCGAATGCTCCCGGTTGCTGCGCGCTGCAAGCAACCACTATCGTGGGTGACTATGTGGCCGGCCATGACATCTGCCGCGACGGCCAAGTCTGAACGCACCGAACAGAGCGCCTTGAGTCTGTAAGATCCGCATCAACTTGTGCGGAGGCGCGACCTTTCAGGGCGTGATAGCGACCTTGAGTACGCCGTCGCGCTGGTTACTGAACAAATCGTAGGCGGCGACGATGTCGTCGAGCTTGAAGCGATGTGTGACCAGCGGCCTGAGATCAGCGCGGGACGATGCGATGACATCCATCAACCGCGACATGCGTTCCTTGCCGCCAGGGCACAACGTGGTGACAATCGAGAGATCGGCCAGGCCGGCGCCGAACGCATCAAGCGGAATGGTGAGGTCGCTCGAGTAGACGCCCAGCGAGGAAAGCGTGCCGCCCGGCCGTAGTGAGCGGAGCGCGCCCTCGAATGTTGATTGCCGGCCGAGCGCCTCGATAGCCACGTCGACGCCGCGGCCGTCGGTGAGGCGCATGATTTCCTTTGCTGGATCGACCTTCGAGAAATCGACGATGTCGTCGGCGCCCAACTGCCGGGCGATTGCCTGACGTGCGGGGACGCTTTCAACCGCGATAATGCGCGTGGCGCCCATGAGCTTGGCGCCCACCGTGGCGCAGAGCCCGATCGGTCCCTGGGCGAAAATGGCAACCGTATCGCCGATGCGAATGCGAGCGCGTTCGGCACCGGAGAATCCGGTCGACATGATGTCGGGACACATCAGCACTTGCTCGTCGCTCAGCGCCGTTGGAACGGCCGCGAGATTGGTCATCGCGTCGGGGACGAGCAAATACTCGGCCTGGGCGCCATCGATCGTGTTGCCGAAACGCCAGCCGCCTAGCGCTTTGAAACCATGCTTGGTGCCGGCGCCGTCCTGCGAATGGCAACCGCAGAGGCAGGCCATGGAGTGGCCGGAGGGCGTGATGGCGCCAGCGATGACCCGCTGTCCCTCGCTGAACCCCTGAACGGCCGAGCCCAGCTTCTCAATGATCCCGACCGGCTCGTGGCCGATGGTCAGGCCCCTCGCTACGGGGTACTCTCCCTTGAGGATATGGACATCGGTACCGCAGATGGTCGTCATCGTGATCCGGATGAGCGCGTCGAGCGGACCGACATCGGGGATCGGCTTGTCGGCCAGTTCGATACGTCCCGGCTCGACGAAGATCGCAGCCTTCATCTTGGCCGGTGTATAGCGGTAGCGAGGCGCGGCGAGACCCTCGGGCCTATGTGCAATGTCACTGATTGTCATGTCTGCCTCGTTGGTGATGTGGGCATACCTAGAGAGTTTTTGCTGCCGCCGCGTTGACTCAGATCAAGGCTCGTAAGCGCCCGCTTCGAAGCCACCGCGTCTGTGGCGAGACTGCCGCATCAATGGCTTACTATCTCAGTGCCCTTAGAGCGTTCAGGATGACGGCGACGTCGATCGCTTCCTGCAGCAAAGCACCCTGGACCGGCGGCAGATAGCCGAGTGCAGCGGCGACCATGGCGCCGCCGGAGAGACCGAGGCCAACCCAGACGCTTTGCAGCGCAATCCGCCTGGTTCGCCGCGCGATCTCCAAGGCGCGCGCTAGTGGCGCGAGTTCGTCTACGAGGATCACTGCATCAGCGGCTTCCGAAGACGCCGCACTGCCTCTCGCCCCCATCGCAACGCCAACATCGGCCGCGGCGAGGGCCGGTGCGTCGTTGACGCCATCGCCGATCATCATGGTCGGGCCATGCCGCCGCATGGTTCCGACGAGCGTGGCCTTCTCTCCCGGATCAAGACCGGAGTGTACTTCGTCGACGCCGAGCGCCGCACCTACGCGACCAACGGCTTTCGGCTCGTCGCCCGAGGCAAGGATGATCCTTTCGATACCGGCGCGACGCAGGTCGCTCAGAACCTGCGGAGCATCATCGCGGATAGCGTCCTCAAGCAGGATGACGCCAGCGAGAGCTCCATCCACCGCGACTGCGATGATCGAGGCTGGCAGCGAGCAGCAGCACTTCGTCAGAGGTGAAGCCGCGGGTCACTTCTATCGAGGAGACCTTGGCCATGCCATGAGTCAGCGTACCGGTCTTGTCGATCAACGCGACTTTGACGCGGCTGAGCATTTCCAGCACACCACCATTCTTGATCAAGACGCCGCACTTGGCCGCGCGGGAGAGTCCCGAGATCAGGGCAACCGGCACTGCAAGAATGAGCGGACACGGGGTGGCGACAACAAGTACGGCCAGTGCGCGTATGGGATCGCCCGACAGCATCCAGGCGAGCGCGGCAAGCGCCACAGTGACGATGAGAAAACCGAGGGCGTAGCGATCGGCCAACCGGGTCATGGGTGACTTGGTGGCCTGAGCACCCTCAACGAGCCGGACGATGCCGGCATACGTGCTGTCGGCTGCGAAGCGGCTGGCGACCAGTTCGAATGGGGATGCGAGCGATGTCGATCCGCTGAGGGCTTCGGCTCCCTCATGGAACGTCTTGGGCACCGACTCCCCAGTTAGCGCCGACAGATCAAGCGTGGCGGTGAAGCCTGGTGCGACGTGCCCATCAACGGGGAGCACCTCACCCTGCCGGATCAGCACGACATCTCCGGGCGCCAGATCGCCGATTGGTTTCTCCTCGAGTCCGGCGGTACCCTTGCGCAACGCAGTCCTGGCGACGCGGCCAAGCAAGACAGTCATCTCTCGGCGGGCACGCCCTTCCGCGAACTTCTCGAGCAGTTGGCCTCCCGCATACATCAGCGCCACGACATTGGCGGCGAGCGGTTCGCCGAAAGATAGGGCAGCGGACATCGAGACAGCTGCGACGATGTCGAGTCCGAGATTGCCGCGGCGCAGGGAGGTGACGATCTCGGCGAACAGCGCGGCGAGAATGGGCAATGTCGCAACGAACCAGACGATCTGGCCGGCGTTATGCGCGCCGCTCCACCAGCAGATCGCCCCGATCGCCAGACCGCTGAGCGCAAGGGCGACAAGGAGCGTCTCGCGGGAGACGAGACGGCCAAGGGACCGGGCGCGACGATTTGCGGAACGAGCGAGCGTGTCATTCATTGGTGGATACTCTGCTGAACCGCAGCAGCTGTCTTGACCGCGATCAATGCCTGGGTCTCCGCCCTGCCTACAACCGCCGGCAACGCAGGGAACGCTCAATGACCATCCGCAATCTCGACGCTACGCTACGTCCGGCATCGGTGGCCCTTGTTGGCGCTTCCGCCCGAGAAGGTTCCGTCGGCCGGGTCGTCCTCGACAATGTGCTGGCCGGCGGTTTCCCAGGCAAGGTTTTTCCGGTGAACCCGAAATATGACGAACTCGCCGGACTGCGCTGCTATCGGCGAATAGCCGATCTGCCGGAGGCGCCTGAGCTGGCGATCATCATGACGCCGCCTGGTACAGTGCCGGAACTCGTCGGGGACCTGGCGGCCCGGGGCACAAAGGCTGCGGTGGTCATCACTGCCGGCGTCGGGGCGAACGACGGGCTTCGTCAGCGCATGCTCGATGCCGCCGCTCCGCATCTGCTGCGGATCATCGGACCCAATACGATCGGACTGCTCGCGCCGCACGCCAAGCTCAACGCCAGCTTCGTCCACATCGCACCAACCGCCGGGCGGTTGGGACTAATCTCGCAGTCAGGTGCGATCGTTTCGTCAGTGATCGACTGGGCGGCCGCGGAGAGCATAGGATTCTCGCAGGTCTACTCGCTCGGCGACATGGCCGATGTCGATGTCGGCGACTGTCTCAACATGCTCGCGGCCGACGAGCATACGAGCGCCATTCTGATGTATCTCGAGTCGATTCTCGCGGCGCGCAAGTTCATGTCTGCGGCGCGTGCTGCAGCGCGGATCAAGCCGGTGATCGCGGTGAAGCCGGGGCGTCATGAAGCGGCGGCCAAGGCTGCCGCCACCCATACGGGGGCTCTTGCAGGCGCCGACCGCGTCGTGGATGCAGCTTTACGCCGGGCCGGCATCATCCGCGTCAACGATCTGGACGATCTCTTCAACGCAGCCGAGATTACCTCACGGTACCCGCCACTCTCGCGGGGGCGTGTTGCCATAGTCACCAATGGCGGGGGAGCTGGTGTGTTGGCCGTCGATCAGCTGCTTGATCTCGATTGCACTCTTGCGACACTCGCGCCACAGACACTGGCGGCCCTCGACGAAGTCCTCCCTGTCACCTGGTCACACAGTAACCCGGTCGACATCATTGGCGACGCGCCGCCCGAGCGTTATCGCGCCGCGATCGAGGCAGTGGCGGCCGATCCTGGGGTCGATGCGATCCTGGTCATGAATTGCCCGACGGCTCTCGCCAATCCGCTCGCCGCTGCGATCGGAGTTGCGGCGCTCGCGGAGCGCGGCTTGATAGTCGGCAAGCCTCTACTCGGCTGCTGGCTCGGCAAGCACGCTGCCGCACCCGCCCGCATTGCCCTGCAGCAGGCAGGAATCGGTAGCTTCGATACGCCCGCTCAGGCAGCGGAGGCCGTGGCGCTTCTCACCCGCTGGTCGGACTTGCGGGCCCAGCTCGAGCGCGTGCCGCCGCGACATGCAGAGGCGCCGGCCGACCGGACTGCCGCTGAAAGCATCCTTGTGGCTGTGGCAGCCGAGGAGCGCAGTATTCTCACCGAATGGGAAGCGAAGGCGGTGCTCAGGGCCTACGGTGTGCCGGTGCCTGAAACGGTATTTGCGAAATCACCTCACGAGGTGGAGACTGCCGCCCGGCAGATGCTGGTCGGAGCACCTGCTATCGTGGTCAAAATGCTGTCGAAGACCATATCGCACAAATCGGATATTGGCGGCGTGGTTCTCGACATCGCCGATCCCGCCGCCGCGAAAGCTGCCGCGCAGAATATCGGCAAGCGCTTCGAAGAAGCCTTTCCCGGCAGTCCGCTCGATGGCTTCACCGTGCAGCCTATGGTTCGGCGGTCGCGGGCCGAAGAGCTTATTGGCGGGCCTCAGTACCGACCCGATCTTCGGCCCGGTTGTTGTCTTCGGAGCGGGAGGGACCGGCGTCGAAATCGTCGATGACACTGCGACCGGGCTTGTTCCGCTCGACGACGTTCTGGCGGGCGATCTCATCGATCGGACCCGGGTGAGCCGATTGTTGGCCGGCTATCGCGATCGGCCACCCGCGGACCGCCCGGCGATCGTTCGCACGCTCCTCGCGCTGTCGCAGATTGCAATCGAGTTTCCCCTTGTCCGCTCAATCGACATCAACCCTCTACTGGCCGATGCTGACGGGGTGATAGCTCTCGACGCCCGTATCGAAATTGATCCGAGGCGGGCGGCTATGCTGCCGCCAAGTCGCGACCTCGCCGTTCGCCCCTATCCCTCCGGCTGGGTCTCGCAGACGAGCGCGGGTGGGCTCGATCTGACGATACGACCGATCCGTCCAGAGGACGCCGACCTCTATCCGCGCTATCTGGAGCGCACGGACCCCGAAGACATGCGCATGCGCTTCCTCGTGCCAATGCGGGCACTCTCGAAGAACTCATTAGTGCGCCTGACACAGCTCGACTACGACCGGGATATCGCTTTCGTCGCGCTGGAACGCGCCTCAGGCGACCTGGCTGGCATCGCGCGATACGCGGCGGATCCCGACCGTAACCAAGCCGAGTTTGCGATCCTGATCCGTAGCGACCTCAAAGGGCGTGGCATCGGCCGAGCCCTAATGGGCCAACTAATTGGCTACGCAAAGGCGGAGGGTATCGGCGAACTCTACGGCCACGTGTTGCGAGAGAATGATGCAATGTTCGACTTCTGTCGGAAGCATGGCTTCACACTCCGCGATGTTCCAGACGACCCAACGATGATGCGTGCCGAACTGACTTTGGCGCCTACGGCGACGGGTGCATAGATAGAGGACTCATGCCTGCGGGACCAAGGCGAGAGTGAAATGGTGCTTGATCGCATTGTGATCTCGGGTCAGCCGATGCTCTACGTCGCGACGCGTAGTTCAATGCGTGCCTCCACGATGGCGTCGGAAGTCAAGGCATCGCTCGCGACGGTGCGCGACTGCCTTGCTCGCCATGGCGCTATTCCCCTCGGTCCACCAGTCGTCAGCTACAGTGACTGGGACGGGCGTCTGGTCACGATCGAGGCTGGCTACCCCGTCACTCTCGCGGAAACAACTCAAGCTGATGGCCGCGTTCTGGCTGGCCACTCTCCGGAGGGCCCTGCGGCGGTCGTCATTCATCGCGAGAGCCCAACCACCCTTGCAACTGCATGGGCGCAATTCAACACTGAGTTGGCGATATGCCGCGCACGCGTGACGGGTCTCAGCTGGGAAGTCTACCTCTACGGCGATGGGTTCGGACCAGGCTGCACGACCGCCCTCTATGTTCAATTGCTAGAGTCGCCCGTCCTCTCGCACACCACGATCTCAGCGGCTGTTTGATGTGCCTCAATACGAACCTGGTGTGTTTGACGCCTCTTCTCCCCAGCTGAAGGAGAAAGCCATGCTGCCCCCTGATTCAAAATACGACGAGGTGAGCACTGACTTCCCAGACTCGCGGCTAGTTGACGACCCGCTGCACGGCCCATTTGTCGGTAACCAGACCGTTGCCGACAACATCACGGAGTGTGTCCAACTCGCCATTTGGAGCGCCCTGTCCGGCCAAAGGTCGAACGTGTCGGTGAACGTCAGGGATGGCGCGGCAACACTCGCCGGAACTGTGCCGACACAGGAGCGTCGGCAGGCGATCGTTGAGGCAGTGGGTCGGGTCAAGGGCGTGCAGCGAGTTGTCGATAGGATCCGAGTTGCTCGTCTGCGCCCGCTGCGGACGCAGTTCGCAACTCACGCGACCGCCGTCGCACTGGAGCAGATCGCTGCCCGTCCGATGCTCTATGTCGTGCGCTACTGCGTACTCGATGACGCGTCTATTTCGGCGGCAGTGCGTCAGGCCGTGCCTATACTTGAAAGCGCTCTAGCCAGTCATGGGGCGCCGCCGATGCGAGAACTCATCGTCGTGTATCGCAATCGAGTTCCCGGAGCGGTCACGGTCGAGATCGGGGTGCCAGTCGATCTAGTGACCGATGCCGCCTCCGGCGGTGAACCGGCACTCGGAAGGTCACCGGGAGGTGCAATGATCTCCGCAGTCGCAGAGCGGGGGCTTCCGGAACTTCTCCGCCGGCAAGCCGATTTGGTTGAGACTGCCTGCGCCTCCGGCCTCGAAGTCGAGTTTTTCTTCTGGCAGCAGTTTACGCGAGATCAGGTCCAAGTCTGGCGCGGCCACCCTAGGGCCAAACTCTTCCTCCCGATCATTCATGTGGATCGGCTGGTAGCGCCAACGGCAGTCGCAGACTGAGACTGCGCATTGTGTGACGCCTGAGAGCATTCAGGGTAAGAAGGACCCGGCAAACCAAACGCAACCTCACTTGTCCGCAGATTCGGCGGTCAATTGCACCGTTTGGCCGAAGTTTCGTCAGCGCGAGAGGGCGACGATTGGTGCACATTCTCAGTAAGTGGTCGCTCGCGCCCTACGCCGTGGCCATTGTGTTGGTCACTCTAACTTTTGGCATTCGATACCTGGCCAAGGACCTGCTGTCGGAGTCGGCTGTTGGCCTGCTGTTCGCACCCACAATTCTCGTAGCGGCCATGCTTGGCGGCCTGCTGCCCGGGTTGTTCACGACGCTACTCTCGGTGCTGGCGGTTTACTATTTCATTCACGAGCGCGGCGATGCTTTCGAGAGTTCACTTTTCAACCTTCTTCTCCTTGTTGTGGTTGGCGCGATCATCGCCTGGCTAGGTGATCTTCTCCACCAAGCGCGCCAGGATTGGGTGGGGGTACGAACTGAGTTGGAGCGTCGCGAGGCTCACTTGAATTCAGTGCTTGATACAGTGCCCGACGCCACGGTTGTGATCGAACCCAACGGAATTGTAACATCGTTTAACACCGCTGCTGTCAGGCAGTTCGGCTATCAGCCGGTGGAGGTCATCGGGCACAACGTCAACATGCTTATGCCCCCTCCTTATCGAGAGCAGCACGACGGCTATCTGCATCGTTACCTGACCACGGGAGAACGGCGCATCATCGGAGTAGATCGTGTGGTCGTGGGGCGACGCAAGGATGGTTCGACGTTCCCAATGAGCCTGGCAGTCGGCGAAACCCGTTCCGGTGGCAAGATTCACTTCACTGGTTTCATCCGCGACCTGACGGAACGGCAGGAAAGCGCGGCAAGGCTTGAGGCAGTCCAAGGTGAGATAGCGCGTTTGGCTCGTTTCAATGAGCTCGGGGAAATGGCGTCAACTCTTGCCCATGAGCTCAACCAGCCACTGTCGGCAATTGCGAACTATGTGCAGGGTTGCATCAGGCTGGTCACACGACTGCCGGAGGATCAAGCAGCGGCGCTGCGCGGTGCGCTAGAGGAGACGGCAAAGCAAGCACTGCGTGCCGGTGACATCATTCGTCACCTTCGGGAGTTCGTGACTCGCGGGGAAACCGAAAGGCGGCACG
Organism: Devosia sp.; assembly: GCA_046594305.1. Taxonomy (GTDB): domain Bacteria; phylum Pseudomonadota; class Alphaproteobacteria; order Rhizobiales; family Devosiaceae; genus Devosia_A. Next base: position 11,681 of record JBKJTB010000447.1, read on the forward strand.
AAGACATCAAGAGCCTCATTGAGGAAGCGGCAGCGTTGGCGTTGGTTGGCTCGCGCGAGCGTGGCATTCGCACGGAGTTCGATTTCGCGCCGAATAGCGACACCGTCCTGGCAGATCGCATTCAGGTCCAACAGGTCCTTACAAACCTCATGCGCAACGCGATGGAAGCAATGAAGGACAGCGAGAAGAAGGAATTGCGTATCCGAACCCTGCCATCCGAGGGGGCCAGGGTAGTCGTCGAAGTATCCGACACCGGACCCGGCATCTCGGACGAGATCGCCGCCCAGCTGTTCCAGCCCTTTATGACGACCAAGCCCGGCGGGATGGGCATCGGATTGTCGATCTCCCGCCGGATCATTCAGTCGCATGGCGGGGATCTGATCGTTCGTCGAAATGAGGCGGGTGGTGCAACATTTTCTTTCACGTTGCCGACGATCGAAGGGCCAATCAATGAGTAATGTCGACGTTGTTGTACATGTCGTCGATGATGAGGAAACCGTGAGAAATTCACTGGCCTTCCTCCTCGGCACATCCGGTTTTGCGGTGCGCACCCACGCTTCTGCGGCGTCGTTTCTTGATATCGCGTCGAGTATACGGAATGGCTGTCTCGTCACCGATCTCCGAATGCCGGACATCGACGGCGTTGAGCTGCTGCGGCGTTTAGGTGCGCAAGGTTGGATGCTGCCCGCTATTGTGGTTACTGGTCACGGCGACGTTCAGATGGCGGTCGAGGCTATGAAGAACGGCGCTTTAGACTTCATCGAGAAGCCGTTCAGCGACGCGGTGCTGCTCGAGTCGATCCAGCGAGCCGTGGAAAGGACCAGCTCGGCTCTCGATACGGAGGCAGCTGAGGCACGCGTGCGTGACAAGCTGGCAACGCTTAGCGAACGTGAGATGCAGGTGCTGCGAGGCGTCGTGCAGGGCCAACCCAACAAGGCGATCGCCTTTGAACTTGGGATCAGCCCGCGCACAGTGGAGGTTTATCGCGCTGGGCTGATGAGCAAGATGCAGGCCAAGAGCCTTGCCGAGCTGGTTCGCATGGTCTTGGGGATCGACCTACCCGGTTTCTCGGCCCCTTGATCTCGCGCAAGAGCACCCTCGCCGAGGCGTGCCAAGTTGCCTGCTCCTGCCACAACTGCCGGCCGGGGACCGCGCCTTGTCATGTATCGCATTCTCGTCGTCGCTCCCGATCTCGATCTGCGTCGTTCACTGCAATTCGCCCTAGAAGCTGAAGGCTACGCCGTTACTTGCCGGACGAGCATCGGCGCGACCGAAGTGCCGGACGATTTTGATTGCTCGGTGGTCGATCATCACGCCCTTGGTAACGACAAGGCTTCCGCACGAACATTCCTTCAGGCCTTCCAGCCCGTGGTTCTTTTGGCCAACGCTGAGCACGCGCTGTCGACGTCTGCGTTTCGCACGGTGCTGAAACCGCACCTGGGCCTGGCACTGACCAACGCCATTCGGGACGCTCTGGAGACAAGGATAATCCCTAAGTAAACCCCCTAGTCCTCCGACCGGAATATCTTGAGATTGCGAACTCGACGAGGTTCATCCCACCAGAACAGGGATGCCCTAGGATGCTCAGCCAGACCAATCTGCCGATCGCTATCACGCCGAGCTGCATTCAGGATCTGGATGTTCGCGCGCTGCTCGCACAGAGCCAGCCCGGGGCGGTCACCTTCTATCCCACCGAAGCGATGATCTATGCCCACGGCGACGCCCTGGGGCCACTCTACCTGGTGGAATTCGGCGCCGTGCGCATCTGCAGTCTCACCGCGGACGGGCGCCGCCAAATCATCAGCTTCTGTTATGCTGGCGACGTGTTCGGCCTCGAGGATGGCGACGAGCACCAATCATACGCTGAAAGCGTCGATGGTGCCGGACTTCGCGTACTTCGCCCCGCCGACTTTGCGGGCTTCGCACAATGCCTCCTTGGCCCGGCGCTTCGCCGCTTCGCCCGCGTCCAAAAGCATCTGCTGCTGCTTGGACGATTGAGCGCCAACGAGAAGATGGCGCAGTTCCTGCTCGACCTGCTCGATCGTCAAAGTTCCGACGACATCGTAAATTTGCCAATGCAGCGCAACGACATCGCCGACTATCTCGGCATGACCTTCGAGACCGTGTCGCGGGTCTTGCGAGTTCTCAAGGATCGCGGGATCATCCGCCTCAACTCGGTGGAGCAGATCGAAGTCCTCGACCTCGATGGGCTCGGGGCTCTCGCCGAATAGCGTGCCCGCCGCCGCATCGTCAGCCTTCGCTCACGACGCTGGCCTTCATCGTCAAGATACGAGCGAACGAGCCCGGCAGCTCAGCGTGGGTGATGACGATCATGGTGCGGCGGCCCGCGACCGCAGGAAGCTCGCTCAGGAATGCAGTCTCCGTTTCCGCATCCAGTCCGCTTGTCGGCTCATCGAGAACAATGATCGAGGCCGGCGAGAGCAGCGTGCGAGCGAGACCGACGCGCCTCGCCTGCCCGGCGGACAAGGACTGTCCGGCCTCACTCAAGACGGCATCGAGTCCACCGGGCAGGGCGCGGATGGCTTCGGCAAGGCGCACGGTCTCAAGAACCCGCCAGAGGTCAGTGTCGACGGCATCGGGCCGACCGATCAGCAGGTTTACCCGCACGCTGTCGTGAAACACCGGCGCGTCTTGTGTCATCAGCGCGATCCGTTGGCGCAGCTCAGCCGTTGCGACGGAGGCGATATCGCAGCCATTGATCCGGACGGCGCCACGCTGCGGCGCGACGAGTCTGACCAGGAGCTTTGCCAGGGTGGATTTGCCCGACCCGCTGGCGCCACGGATGGCCACGCATTCGCCCGAGTGGATCGCAAAGCTCACGTCTTTCAGCAGTGCACTTCGCCCGTCATAGCCGAAGGTCACGCGGTCGAAGATGATGTCGCCGCCCATGGGCAGCGGCGCGGCGTTCGCAGGCTCACCAATCTCGACGGGTGCCTCGGCAATGGCTTCGAGTCGCTCCGCCGCAGCGGCAGCTCCCGCGAGGCGCGTCGCGCTCCGCACCAACACGGCCGAGACCTCAAAGCTCGCGAGCACCGCCAGCAACAGGCCGACCAGCAGTGGCCCATCGATCCTGCCGGCCTCGAGCGCAGAGAGCCCGCAAAGCAGCGTGGCAACCAGAATGGCACCGGCAAGCAGTTGCACCGCCGCCGACGCCAACGCGCCGAGGCGGCTGAGCTTGAGCCTGGCCCCCGCAAGCTGCGCGCCGGCGTCCGCGGACCGCGACATGACTTCGTCGACCGCGTCGAACAGCACGAGGTCGCGAT
>JBKJTB010000450.1:0-2552 GCA_046594305.1 Devosia sp.
GATCGAGCTGCGCAAGCGCCTGATCTATTCGGTGATCGCCATCGCGGTGTTCTTCGCCATCTGCTTCCTCTTCGCGACGCCGATCTACAACGCGCTCTTGCAGCCCTTCGTGTGGGCCGCCGGCGGCGCGGCGAACGTGAAGATGATCTTCACCGCCCCGCAGGAGCAGTTCTTCACCAACATGAACGTGGCGCTGTTCGGCGCGATTTTTCTCGGTTTTCCGTTCGTCGCGTCCCAGATCTACGCCTTCGTCGCGCCCGGGCTCTACAAGAAGGAACGCCACGCCTTCATTCCCTATCTGATCGCGACGCCGGTGTTTTTCCTCGCCGGGGCGCTGATGGTCTATTTCGTCGTCGGCCCGATGGCACTCCACTTCTTCCTCGGCATGCAGCAGAGCGGGGAAGGGCAGGTGCAGATCGAAATGCAGACCCGCGTCAGCGAGTATCTCGGGTTCATCATGACCCTGATCTTCGCCTTCGGCGTCTGCTTCCAATTGCCGGTGATCCTGACGCTGCTGGCGCGCATCGAACTAATCACCAGCAAGCAGCTCGGCCATGGCCGCCGTTACGCCATCGTCATCATCCTCGCCGCCGCCGCGCTCCTCACCCCGCCCGACCCGATCTCCCAGATCGGCCTCAGTCTGCCGATGTACGCGCTGTATGAACTGAGCATCCTGTCGGTGAAGTGGATCGAGCGGCAGAGGGCGACGAGACTGGCCGCGGAAGCGGCGGAGACTGTGGGGAGCTAGCTCGCAGTCGAGTCCTCGAAGCAGCCTCCACTCCCGGTCGAGTGCGCCACGCGTGCCGCGTCCCACCCTCCCCCATCGCGGGGAGGGTAGCGCAGCTCGGAGCGATAGCGACGTAGCGAAGCTAGGGAGGGGGGCGGAGAGCCTCGATATCCGGGCTGTTCGCACCCCCACCTAGCTGCGCTAGACCTTCGGTCAAGCTGCGCTACCTCCCCCGTCAAAAGGGGAGGTGCGCCGACTGCGGGCTTGATTACCGCAGCCCTTCCAAGCAAAAGACACGCCTTCCACTCAGGGACGTCCACCATGCTCGACATCAACTGGATCAGGGCCAATCCTGCGGCCATGAACGCCGCTCTCGCGCATCGAAAGAACCGTCCCTATTCCGCCGAGCAACTGATCGCGCTGGACGATGCCCGCAAAGCCATCATCACTCGCCTCGAGGACGCCCAGGCCGCCCGCAACGCGTTCTCCAAACAGATCGGCCAGGCCAAGGCCCAGAAGGACGAGGCCAAGGCCAGCGATCTGATGGCGCAGGTCGCCCACCTCAAGGATGTCATCCAAGCCGGCGAGGACGACCGCCGCACCGCCGATGAGACGCTGCGCAACGCGCTGCTCATCATGCCCAACCTGCCCAAGGACGACGTCCCTCCGGGCGAGGACGAGGCCGACAATGTCGAATATTTCGGCCCCAACGGCAACGCCGCGACCGCCGCAAAGACGCGGCCGCCGAAGCCGAGTTTTTCCTTCAAGCCGAAGGAGCATTTCGAGACCGGCGAAGCGCTGGGGATGATGGACTTTGAAGCCGCCGCGAAGATTTCCGGCGCCCGGTTCACGGTGCTGAAGTCGGGCCTTGCCCGCATGGAACGAGCACTGGGCCAGTTCATGCTGGACCTGCACACGAATGAGCATGGGTATACTGAGGTGCAGCCGCCCTTCCTGGTGAAGGACGATGCGCTGTATGGCACCAACCAGCTACCGAAGTTCAGGGGAGATTTGTTCGAGGCAACGAGCCCCGTTGTTGCCGACTTGGACGAGCAGCGATCGTTCCATGGTGAGATCGCTGACAAGTCTGCTGACGCGCGGGAGCGCATTGAGGACCTCGAAGAGATTCTCGCTCTGGGCATCGGAGCGGAGACGGCCGAGGTAGCGCGTGAGATGCTCGCCGATCTTCAGCGCAAGTTGCGGGTGGATCATGCGGAACTGGATCGCGTAACTGCGCGCGGGATGAAGCTGTTTGAGGAGGCCAAAGATATCCCTCAAGGCCTATGGCTCATCCCCACCGCCGAAGTCCCTCTCACCAACCTCGTCCGCGAATCCATCCAGCGCGAGGAGGACCTGCCGCTCCGCTTCACGGCGCTGACCCCGTGCTTCCGCTCGGAGGCCGGCTCGGCCGGGCGCGACACCCGTGGCATGTTGCGGCAGCATCAGTTCAACAAGGTCGAACTGGTCTCGATCACGACCCCCGAAAACTCGGCCGAGGAGCATGAGCGCATGCTCGCCGCGGCCGAATCCGTGCTGCAAAAACTCGGCATCCACTATCGCGTGATGACGCTGTCGACCGGCGACATGGGGTTCGGCGCGCAAAAAACCTACGACATTGAGGTCTGGCTGCCCGGCCAGGACACGTATCGCGAAATCTCGTCCTGCTCGGTCTGCGGCGACTTCCAGGCCCGCCGCATGGAGGCTCGCTATCGCGACAAGGACGGCAAGGTGCGCCACGTCCACACGCTCAACGGCTCGGCCCTCGCCGTCGGCCGGGCGCTGATCGCGGTGATCGAAAACTACCAGCAGGAAGACGGCTCGATCG
>JBKJTB010000131.1:0-10990 GCA_046594305.1 Devosia sp.
GGTTGAGTGCTACAAGCCGCCAGCGCCGCATCCGGTGCCCGACCTCAAGGAACAGCTATGACCTTCCGTCCACTGCACGACCGTGTGGTCGTCCGGCGCATCGACAGCGAGGAAAAGACCGCTGGTGGCATCATCATTCCGGACAACGCTAAGGAAAAGCCGTCCGAGGGCATCATCGAGGCGGTTGGTGCCGGCGCGCGCGACGACAGCGGCAAGATCGTGCCGCCTGACGTCAGGGTCGGGGACCGTATCCTTTTCGGCAAGTGGTCCGGTACCGAGGTCAAGCTCGACGGAAAGGACATCGTGATCATGAAAGAGAGCGACATCATGGGCGTGATCACATCGTAAGCATCGCCCTGCTGATAGTTTCCCCCTTCTCAAGGAGCGCGTCACATGGCCGCCAAAGACGTAAAGTTCTCCACTGAAGCCCGCGACAAGATGGTTCGCGGCGTCAACATTCTCGCCAATGCGGTGAAGGTCACGCTCGGCCCGAAGGGTCGTAACGTCGTGATCGACAAATCCTACGGCGCCCCGCGGATCACCAAGGACGGCGTTACTGTCGCCAAGGAAATCGAACTCGAAGACAAGTTCGAGAACATGGGCGCGCAGATGGTCCGCGCCGTTGCGTCTAAGACTAACGACAATGCCGGAGATGGCACCACAACGGCGACCGTTCTGGCCCAGGCCATCGTCAACGAGGGCGTCAAGCTCGTCGCGGCCGGCATGAACCCGATGGATCTAAAGCGTGGTGTCGATCTCGCTGTCACCGAGGTCGTTGCCAATCTTGCGAAGAAGGCCACCAAGATCACCTCTTCAGCGGAAATTACGCAGGTCGGCACGATCTCCTCGAATGGCGAGAAAGCGATCGGCGAGATGATCGCCGAGGCCATGAGAAAGGTTGGCAATGAAGGGGTCATCACGGTCGAGGAAGCCAAGACGGCCGAGACTGAACTCGAAGTCGTTGAAGGCATGCAGTTCGACCGCGGCTACCTCTCGCCCTACTTCGTGACCAACGTCGAGAAGATGATGGCGGTCCTTGAAGACCCTGTAATCCTTTTGCACGAGAAGAAGCTCGGAAACCTTCAGGCCCTGCTGCCGATCCTCGAAGCGGTTGTGCAGAGTCAGCGTCCGCTCCTGATCATCGCTGAAGACGTCGAGGGGGAGGCGCTGGCGACGCTGGTCGTCAACCGCCTGCGCGGCGGCCTCAAGGTCGCCGCCGTTAAGGCGCCGGGCTTTGGCGATCGCCGCAAGGCCATGCTTGAAGACATCGCGATCCTCACTGGAGGCCAGCTCATCTCCGAGGAACTCGGCATCAAGCTCGAGAATGTGACGATGGATATGCTCGGGACTGCCAAGAAGGTCGAGATCACCAAAGAGAATACCACGATCATTAGTGGTGCCGGCCAGAAGTCCGACATCGCAGGTCGTATCGCCCAGATCAAGTCGCAGATCGAAGACACCACGTCCGACTACGACAAGGAAAAGCTACAGGAGCGCCTGGCCAAGCTCGCAGGGGGCGTTGCGGTGATCAAGGTCGGCGGTTCGACGGAAATCGAAGTCAAGGAGCGCAAGGACCGCGTCGACGACGCGCTGAACGCGACCCGCGCCGCCGTTGAAGAGGGCATCGTCGCCGGTGGCGGTGTTGCGCTGCTGCGCGCCTCAAGTAATCTTCAAGCCAAGGGCGTCAATGCCGACCAGCAGGCCGGCATCAACCTCGTGCGCCGTGCTCTTCAGGAACCGATCCGACAGATCGTTCAGAACTCTGGAGCCGAAGGCTCGGTCATTGTGGGGAAGATTTTGGAGAACAACTCCGAAACCTATGGCTACGACGCGCAGACCGGCGAGTACGGCGACATGATCACGATGGGAATTATCGATCCCGTGAAGGTCGTGCGCAGCGCGCTGCAGGACGCGGCCTCGGTCGCCGGCCTGCTGATCACCACGGAAGCCATGATCGCAGAGCTCCCCAAGGACGCAGCTCCTGCGATGGGCGGCGGGGGTATGGGCGGCATGGACTACTGACGCTCGCGATCCTATGCCAACAGAGGCGCGGGGTGGCTCCGCGCCTATCGCGCAATTTGCAGGAGAAGGTCGCAGCCAAGATCGACGGCGCGTCGGGAATCTAGCTAGTCAGCCAGCCCTGCCGGCAGCGTCCCTGACTTGAACAGCACGACCGGCTCGGCATACGTGTCGGTCTCGACATCTATGTCAGCCGAGTAGGCCCAGACGCCCGCTCGTGACGGCGCCATGCGCTCGGCCTTGGCGATTGCAGCCTCCGGTGAGCGCACCTTGTCGGGCGGGTCAGGCTCCAGCTTCTTGCCCTTGAGGCGGAAGCCCTGCACGAAGAACATTTCGGCCATGGTCAACCCTTCGACTTTCTCGAATCGGCCCCCGCACGCGCGTTAGTCGCGAATGACGCCGTTGCTCTCTTGTGAAGCACGGCCTGCGAGTTGGTGCCAGGGGCATATCGGCACGCCCTTGCTAAGGGCTAGGCCGCCCATTTCGAGCAGCGCTTCCTCGAATGGTGCATGGCCGCTACGACGAACTATTGGGGCTGGACGGTTGCCCAGAGTTCCTTGATATCAAAATGAAAGGACAGACGCCCTAAGATGGGCGATCTGGCGTCCAGGGGTACAATGACCAAAGACGAAGCACATATGGATGCCGTAAAGCGGTGGCGCGAGTTACCGATCGCGAGCCGGCAGACAGTTAGTCAGGCCTTAGATTTCGCAAAGACGCTTGACGCGCTTCTGCAGTTCGAGACGCTCGGGAATAGGTCCCGCATCATCGAGGCCTGGTTGATCCGTGAACTGCCGCAAGGGGCGATTGCCCCAGTGGGCACGGCGTCCAAATCTGTGGTAAGGACAGCTCAGGGGCCAACCCGTTCTAAGCGTTGACCAGGGCAGTGGACTGCGCCCCTAGCGGCGGACAGTTTGAGGAGAAGGGATTGACGGTGGAGACCGGCTTTCGAAGGATGGAAGCATGCCACACCGTACATTCAGCACCGAGTTCAAGCGCCAGGTGGCGCAGGACTATATCGCCGGCGAGTCGTTAAGCGCTCTCGCCAAGCGGCATAATCTCTCCCGCAACCTGATCCACCTCTGGGTTCAGAAGCTTGAGGCGGGCGCCTTCACCGAACAGACCGTCGCCGCCTCAACGATCGAGACGTCGCAGGCACGGATCGCCGCGCTTGAGCGGCTGGTCGGGCGGCAGGCTCTGGAGATCGAGTTTCTAAAGGGGGCATTGAAGAACTTACCCCGAGCCAGAAGCGAGACCATGTCCATCGTCACCGGCCCACCGGGATCTCCATCGCGCGAGGATGTTGGCTGATGGGGATCGCTCGATCGACCTTTTACGACCAGCCCGCCATGCTTCGATGCGACCGCTCTGGTCGAGACCATGGTGGTGATCGCCGACCGCTTCAAGGCCTACGGCTATCGGCGTATGCAGGCGGCGCTACGGCACCGCGGTCTTGTGGTGAACCACAAGAAGCTCCGTCGTCTGATGCGTGAGCATGACCTGCAGCCCCGTCGGCGCAGGCGTTACGTCACCACCACCGATGGCGATCACGAGCTGCCGATCTTCCCCAACCTGGCCAAGGGCATGATACCGGACGGGCCGAACCAGCTCTGGGTCGCCGATATCACCTACGTGGCGATCCTCACCGGCTTCGTCTACGTCGCGGTGATCCTCGATGCCTGGTCGCGCAAGGTCGTCGGCTACGCGATCGGCCGCACGATCGACGTCAGGCTGACCCGCGCCGCGCTGCTCTCGGCCATCGAGCGACGCCGGCCACCACCCGGCTGCGTCCATCACTCCGACCGCGGAGCGCAATACGCGGCCGGTCTCTATCGGCAAACACTTGCCCAACACGGCCTTGTCGGATCGATGGGGCGTCGCGGCAATCCCTACGACAATGCCAAGGCCGAGAGCTTCATGAAAACGCTCAAGGTCGAAGCCGTTTACCCCATGGCCTACGAGACCTTCGAGGACGTCGTCGCCGACCTACCGCACTTCATCGATCATCTCTACAATGAGACCCGGCTGCACTCAGCACTCGGCTATCTCGGCCCGCAACAGTTCGAGGATCAACACGCCCGGCTCCCCGTCAAAACCATAGCCTGATCCTGTCCACCGTCAGGGGCGCACTCCACAGCAATTCGCAATTGTCTGTCCGCCCGTCTGTCCGATAGAAGCCGTTCACGGTGAGCCGCAGGAACAGCCACTAGTGTCCTGTCTCCCTCTCCGCCACTTCCGCCATCGCTGTGATGCCTCGAAATGCTGCTAACCCGCCGTAGCAGCGCGGGTTTTGCGCAGGCCCTGCAGGCGCTTGGCGGATGGTCGAACAGCCTCTTTCCGCCGGTAGCAGCACAAGTGCCCGAAGTCCGGGCGACACACGCTTCCACGTACCGTCTGTCCGATCGTCTGTCGGACGAGCACCATCCTGCGACGGCGCTCGGGCAGGGCGTTAAGGTTAAGTCCCGGCATTTGGTGCCTTGCTTCTGGACTACGCGCAACGAGTACGCATCTGTCTGTGCTGACCAGTCACCCGAGTTATCCGTTGTCCCAAAGCCGTGCCCTCACCGCTAATCAGGTAAGCGCCATCAGCAAGGACGGCGTGCACTGGGTCGCGCCCAGCCTCTACATGCAAATCAGGGACCACGGCACTCGCAGCTACCTTTTCCGATACAGCCGGAACGGCACCAACCGATGGATGGGTCTGGGCTCGACCGAGGAGAAGTCCCTCAGCGATGCGCGCGATGAAGCAGCGATGCTCCGGGTGCTGGTGAAGCGGGGCGATGACCCGATCGCCAACAAGCGCCAGGTGGAAGCCAAGCGCAAGATCGAGATGAAGCCGAAGGTCCCCACCTTCGCCGAGTGCGCCGAAAAGTACATCGCTTCCCACAAGTCCGGCTGGAAGAACCCAAAGCACTCTCAGCAGTGGCCCAGCACCATCGAGATGTACGTGAACCCGTTCATGGGGAAGATGCCCGTCGATCAGATCACGGTCGAGGATGTGCTCAAGGTTCTGAAGCCGATCTGGACCAGCAAGGCCGAGACTGCGAGCCGGGTGCGTGGCCGCATCGAGTCAATCCTCGGCTGGGCGACAGCCATGGGCTACCGCAGCGGCGAGAACCCGGCGCAGTGGAAGGGCGGGGCGCTTCCGCATCTGCTTCCTGCGACGGGCAAGATCTCTAAGGTCGAGCACCGCAAGGCTGTGCCCTACCAGGACGTTCCCAAGCTCATGGCCGAGCTGCGCAAGAACGGCAGCATCAGTGCCAAGGCTCTGATGTTCACGATCTTGACCGGCGCACGCACGACTGAGACCCGCGAAGCCACCCACTCTGAGATCGATCGCAAAGCCAAGGTCTGGACCATCCTGCCGGTCGCATGAAAGCCGGTCGCGAGCACCGCGTACCGCTCACTGACGACGCCCTCGCGCTCATCGATAGCCATCCCACTGACAGCAAGTATCTATTCCCGAGCCCATCGGGTTACGCGCTGTCCAACATGGCGATGTTGCAGCTCCTTCGTGGTCTCCGCGACGACGGCAGCACGGTGCATGGTTTCCGCTCATCGTTCCGCGACTGGGCGGCCGAGCAGACAGACTTCCCGCGCGAAGTGGTCGAAGCCTGCCTCGCCCACGCGCTTGGTGACGATGCGGAGCTTGCCTACAAGCGCACGGACTTCTTGAGAAGCGGCGGGATGTCATACTTGCCTGGGCTCAGTATCTGCGCCAGTAGGTTTCGCGCTGCTAGCTTGCACTGGTCTCCAGGCCAGCGGTGTTAGGGTGGGCGACTTTTCTGACCCACCGTCAGCGATAATTTGAGCCGAGGTGGGATTGGGATTGTCGCCACTAAGCAGCGTAGGTGATCAGCTTAAGGCGCAAGGCAGCGGAATCATGATCAGTCGGGTCAGCTAGAAATATCGCCTACCCCTGACCGTCGGGGCCATTGTTGCTCAAGGGTTGCGAGCGTATCTGAGGGTTATCGACGCCCACCGAGGTACGCCACATGGCCGAAACTGTAGTTCCATTTCCCAAGCCCGAATCTGCTCCTGCAAGTAACAAGGCGTTCGAGCAGCTGTGGGGGTAAGGACGTCCGGAAGCATGGATATGCTGCCATCCCTTCTATCATGATCAGGGCCCAGCATCGTCTAGGCGTGAACCCAACTCAGTTCTCGATACTCATTCAACTGCTGGACTATTGGCGGACCCCCGAGCGCGCACCGTTCCCGACCAAGCAGCAGCTCGCTGACCGCATTGGCGTGAAACAGTCGACCATCAAGGCTAATATGGCTGAGCTCGAAAAGGCCGGACTGATTAAGCGCGAGCAACACAAGACCTCGGCAGGGGACTGGGGCGCGAACACGTACCGGCTCGACGGACTGGTCGCGAAGATCAAGTCACTGGAGCCGGAGTTCTCTGAAGAGAAGCGCAAACGCGAAGAGGCCCGCAAAAGGGTTGAAACCCCGAAGGGCAAGCGCGCCAGCTAGCGGAAAAGAATTACCCCGGCCGCATGCCAGAGGCAGAGACGGGACCGGGGTTTACAGGGCCAATATACGAGGGGGTGGGCTGATTTTCAAGCCCAGTACCACATGACGCAGTTCACGGGGCTAGAGGAAGCGCTTTCGCCTGACCGCTTCGGGACTTACCTGAACTGGGCAGGTGGGGACCGCGAGCGGGCCGTGGACCTGTACACACTGAACGCGCGGCTATCCGAGGCCCTCTACACCCCGCTACACATCGTAGAGGTCACGCTCAGGAATCGAATTCACGGCGTCATGAGCGCCGCGTTCGGGGCAGGTTGGTATGACCTTCCAGAGCATCACGCCAATCCTCGTCAGCCCGAGATGCTCGCGAAAGCCCGAAATGATCTCACCGAGGCCGGCAAAGGCGAAGCACCGGGACGCGTCGTGGCGGCGCTCACTTTCGGGTATTGGACCGCGATGCTTGGAAAAGAATACGAGAATCTCTGGCAACGCACGCTGCACAGCATTGCCCGGCGCGATGATGGGAAGGGTCTATCCCGTAAGGCACTCTCCACGCCGCTCACGCGCATGCGGCTGTTGCGCAACCGCATTATGCACCACGAACCCATTCTACATTGGAGCCTGCCCGAACATCACGATGGAATGAGGCAGGTCACTCGCTGGCTATCAACTCCCGCAGCGGATTGGTGCGAGTCTCTAGATAGATTCTCAGAGGTTTACCCAAATGGTGGCTATAATCTGGTTCTAGTTGCTACCTAGTTACTGGCGAAATGAGACCTGCTGCCTTCTACACTGTCGCTGGCAGGATCGGATCGAGTTCCTCCTGTTCTAGCCAGTTGGCAACAGGTCCTTCGAAATAGCAGCCAGCTCGGCGCTTGCCGAGCCCTGCAGTCGATCGGTCCGAAGACACACGGGGCATCCAGAGGTGTTCCGAATTCCCATCAGCGCGGTGCTTCGCGTTCTCGCCGCAGCTCCGCCGCTGCCGATGGCCTGGATGCGCCGGCGACGATCGTCGTCGAGCACGGGTGGTGAGGTCACAAGTACGGCGAGTAGACTGATTACGGTGTCACCGCTGACTTTCCGCTGATCTCAGCATAAGGTGGCAGCAGGGGGCAGTCATGATGCCGGGGTCTAATCTCGAGCGCGAGCTGCGCTTCAGGATCAACGAAGAGCATACATCGCTCTACAGTTGGGCGATCATCGAAGTGGATGGTCAGGGCAAGCAAATGGCATCGACCAGATCCCGTGGGGCTGGACGCTTTCGTTCACCGCCACGGAACTCGTGCTGCAGGACTCTCTGAAGGTGCAGGAGGCCAGCGAAGAAGGCGATCGCCTCAGGCAGCGGGAAGAGGTCTCCCATCGACGCACCATCACGGTGACCCTTCGCCCGGGCGATCTGCGCAGCGAGCGCGATTGGTTACGGCGCACGACCTACCGGATGTTTGGCACCGACCGCGAGATCAAAGACTTCAACCTCGAGATCCATCCGTTAGCGACGGAGGACGAGAAGGAAGAAGCGACCGCTTGGGCGGGCCTCCAGTTCGACACTGGCGACTTTCATCCACAGACCTTCGACGACAGCGTCAACTTCTACCTGATGGTGAAGCCATCGACTTTCGAGCGTTACGTCGAGCGGATTTCTAACGGGACGGCGGACGAGGTCGTCCTGTCGGTTGGGCGCGTTGCCGGCTTCTACAGCGAATGGTCACCAGACATCTTCACACGCGACGTCAAAGTCCTCTGCGCCGGCGACGATCAGAAGGTGGTCATGCCCGCCGAGGCGACCGGTAACGTGCCGCGCGTACACGCAGTAGGCGAGGCGAACCTCTACATTAACGCCAAGCGGATGCAGACGAAGCCAGCAACGCCGGTCGATCCTGATGACGACGATCAGCCGGAAGCGACACCATTGGTGAGGCCAGAGTTTGCGCAGCCCAGTGGAGCAGCACTCGACCCGAAGATGGTGAACTCCCTCCGCACGACCGGGCGGTGGATCATCGGGCTGCTGGTGGTCTTGATCATCGCCACCTGGTTGAGGAGATGAGGTTGGACCAATTTCGCCGAGCTGCGTCCGTCGTCGCCTTCTTGTTGACTATCTCGCCGACGATGGCGGCCGACCTGGACGTTAAGCGATCGGTTGGGGACAACGGCAACGCCACGTTGACCATCGTGAATGTTGACCAGGCGCCGATCACCATCAGATCGATCCAGATCAACCACTCCAAGAAGGCGGTCTGTAATCTGATGGCGGTGAAGTCGGACTACGATACGTCGTTCGTGCGTTCGGATATCTTCGACAAGGATAACGTCAGCTTCCCGGATCAGCACAAGATCGACAGCGTCACGCTGGCCTATGGCGAGACCACCACGGCGCTCGTGTATCGCGGCTGCGGCGCGGTGCTGGCGGTCGATGTATCGACGGACGCCGGCATAGGATCGTTCAGTTTCAAGTCGTAGGAGGTGACATGTTCGGGTCTGGTAAAAAGGCAAGAGCGAAGGCGGCCGCGCTCCAGGTAGTGCAGCAGGTCGTCAACGTCTCGACGATGTTTCGCACCCCAACACCCGCTCTTTGGCTGGATCCATATGTGAGCGGCGTCCTTTACAGGCTCATTGTGTCCACATCCCGGTGTGCGATTGGTGGCAAACTAGACCCGGCGATCAGGGCATGATTATGGGTGAGGTGATGCAGGCGGTCACCGGCGTCGATGGTATGCAGATGATGCGCCGCGGTGTCGGGCTGATGCAGGAAAAGAACCCCGACTTCATCCTCGCTGTAAATCGTGCGGCGACGACCAGCGACATGATGGCTCGCCATGCGATCACTGAGATGTCGCCGGAGATAGAGGCCGTGATCGAGCGCTCGAAGGCAATGAAGTCGACGGCGATTTCGCTTGGCACTTACATCAATGACGTCGCCCCCGTAATCAACGAGCTTTATGCGATGTGGGTCACCGACCCCATCCGCAACAAACTTCCCGAGTAGCGATGGCCCTACCCTCGAAGCCTCCGAACGGCTGGGGCGATGACTTGCTGACGTCGCAGTTCGACAGCGCCCGGGCCAACCAATATGCGACCTTCGATAACCACCCGATGGCGCGCCGTCTGGTCCGGGTGGACCAGCTCATTTTCACGTTCGTCAACGGCAACATCAACCCGCGGCCGCGCGTGCCGATGCTCTTCATGCTTAGGGCCCACTCGGCGTACCGGGCCTCGGCCGGCGCTGCGATGGCCGGCCAGGTGTACGAGGTGAATGGACTCGCCCGCACCGTCCTCGAGCTCGTCTCCTACGGCGCCTACATCGGTGACGACGTCACGAAGTTTCAGACCTGGAGCAACCGGGGCGACAGCGAGGCGGCACGAAAAGCGGTCAAGGACGAGTTCAAACACAGCACTATCCGCGACCCCTTGAGACGATGTCGAAGCCGCTGGCTGAGGACTATGTCAAGCTCTACGAGCGCTCGATCGATATGGGCGCTCATCCGAACGAGGGTGGGTTTTACGCCAGCATGAACATCGTCGATGGCGACGACCTGAGCGAGCTTCAGCAGGTCTATCTGCATGAGAACGGGCGACCGCTCGAGAGCGGGCTATCGATGGTCTACAAAACCGGCATGTGGATGTTGCACATGGGCCAGGTGATCTGGCCGGCGAAGGCCGAGCTGAAGGGTATCAGGGCAGCGCTCGACGAGCTGCGCGCGAACCCGCCCTTGAGGACGTCCTAGGACATGAATACAAGGTTGTCGGACCAGTCATATGAGGCGCTCGCCCAAGTCATTTCCGGAGGTGCGGCCGGTGCCCTCGATCCGGTCGGGCTGTACAAGCGCGGTTGGGAGTTGAAGGCTTGGTTCAAGCGCTTTGGCGTCGACTACGAAGAAGGGTCACGGGTCGCCTCGACGCGTCAGGCCGTGAGTCTCGCGGCCTTCATCGGCTTCAACGGCGATCTTCTCACCCAGATTGTTGAAGCGGCTGTAGACCCTAGAGACTATGCTAATCACACCGAACTTTATGACCAAGCCCTCGAGTATCTCAACCGTCATCTTTACTTCGACGGCTACCGACTGGAGCGCGCCGGCCGATCGACGCGACTGATCGAGTTGGTCGAAATGGCCAAGGTCACCAGCGAGCTGTCGGCGATGGCGGAGGGCATCGACTTCGATACCGTTAATCGAGATCTCGATCGCGCGCTTCGATCGGTTGAGGCGGATCCTGAGATCGGCGTCACCGCCGCATGCGCGGTGGTCGAGAGCGTCTGCCGTTCGATCCTTGTCGAGCTGAAGATCGACTTGCCATCGAAGCAGGACATCACCGGTCTTTACCGCGCTGTCCGTGATCCGCTCGGTCTCGATCCGATGAAGGAAGGACTTGCCCCGGAAATCGTCGCCTGTGTTTCGGCGTGCAAGTTTGGCTCTGACGCAGTTTTGATGATGTGTGCATCAGGTTGCGCCGATTAATCGAGCCTGCAGCAGGTCGAGTTTTCCGCGACCGTACATCTGCCGTT
>JBKJTB010000137.1:0-7832 GCA_046594305.1 Devosia sp.
AACGGCAGATGTACGGTCGCGGAAAACTCGACCTGCTGCAGGCTCGATTAATCGGCGCAACCTGATGCACACATCATCAAAACTGCGTCAGAGCCAAACTTGCACGCCGAAACACAGCCTCGCGCATACCATTCGAACATCTTGCGAATGATCGGCGCGATTTCCTCGTCGGGCACGATGATCTTGCGCCCGTCATCCCGCGTCACGTTGCGATAGCCAAGCGGGGCATTAGAGGGCCAGAAGCCCTGCGCCGCCTTCTCCGTCATGCCTTTGCGCGTTTCTTCCGACAGGTTGTCGATGTAGTTTTTCGCCATCAACACCTTGATGCCGTGCATGAACTTTTCTGACGAACGCGACTCGCGCGAAAGCACCACACCCTCCTTGGGGAAGTGCATTTCCACATCGAGTTCATCGACCGTCACCCAGTCCTTGAGGTTCCGATACAGGCGGTAGGTCTTTTCGACGAGCATCACCCGAACTGACGGGTGCGCTTTCAGATAGTCAACCATTTCGCCGAAGGCGACGCGGCCGGTTTGCTTGGCGGTTTCGACGTCGACGTATTCCTGCGCCACTGCGAGACCGTTCGCCGCCGCGTATTCCTTGAGCAGCTTCAGCTGCGCTGGGATCGAGAAGCCTTCCTTCTCTTGTTCCTTGGAGGAGACGCGGGCGTAGATAATCGCCTGTTTGCGTGCAGGAACAGCGAGTGTGGGTTTCGAATTCCGCTTCATGGCGTTTAGTGTAACCTAAACACACCCACCTCGCAAGTGGTTGTCGACCGTGATCGAGCAACACCGGAACCCGAATTGTCATTGCCGATAGGATGGTCGAAGACAGTCACGGAACGTGAGGCCAGTCGAGCTGATCGAGATCGTCTTGTGGCACTTTGCCGAACAGATCGAACGCCGACTGAAGCCTTTCGGCAAGCCATTCACGCCCTTCATTCGAGAGTTCGACCGCCGCTTGCTGCATGTACGCACGTCGCGGATCCGTATTGCCCTCGCCTCGCTTCGCGTTTCGCTGCGTGGGAGCAAAGGAATTCGGCCCGAGGGCGTTCATCAGCTCATTCAGCGACACAGCATTTGCCATCGTCCCGGCGAGGAACTCCGCACCGGAGACACGGATGTATCGGGGCCAAGTCTCCTTGAATGGACGGTGTTTCACGTCCTCGAGCGTTGCATCGTCTCGGCCGGGCACATGCCGCAATCCGATTGCGCGGCCAAACACGCGTATGTCGTTCGGGTCGCTGGTCAAGCGGGAAATGAACATAACCGCGCCCTCGCGCACTCGCGAAGGGCGCTTACTCGCCGGATAAGACAGGCCCCAATGACAACCGGCCCGCTCTACTTCGACGATCGTTGGCAACGACAACGGCGCGCGATTACTGCCCTGCCCGAAGAATTTCACAAACGCTTGGGGGGCGTCGGCAACGACGATCGGCAAGACGGTCAGCGGCGGGTCCATCATGCCTGCTTCAGCCCCGAAATCGCCCAGGCCCACAGGATGGTTGGGACGCCCACCTTCCGCTCGATGGCGCGTCACGGTCTCGTCCCATTGGTCGAGTTGCGGTCCTACTAAGTCGGCGCCGCCGCGCTTCCAAAGGTCGTCAAAATAGCGGCGGCACGCCGCGATAATCTCGTCGTCATCAGAAACAAGACCGAATTCGTGGTTACGATTGAGCGCCGCCTCAGTCAGATTGGCAGAAGTCACGACCGCCCGTTTGGATCCAAACAGATACATCTTGGCGTGCAAGTTTCTTACGCCACGCACACGGCCGTCGGATGCCAGCAATCGGCGAAGCGCCTCAATGTCGCTGACGCCTTCCGCGAAATCTGCGAGATTGAACCGGGTTATCGCCTTCAGGACTCTCGGCCTCGCCGGGAGCAGGCGCTGCAACGCTCCAACTTTGATGAATGGCGAAATGATCCGGAGTTCGCTTGCGTCCAGTTCGAGGGCCGCGGCAAGTTCCCTAGACCAACCCGCGTCGACAAGCCGTGTGCTCACTTCGCGCCCTCGATCAGCGCGCGAAGCACGAAGAGGAGCGAGACAATTTCTTTCTCCAACTTTGCCTCGTCCATGTTGGTCAGTCCCTCATCCTTTTCCCGGTCAAGGTGCAAGACTGCATTGGCCAGTTTTCGCAAGCGGTGGAGGGCACCAGCGTTGGCACCCGGTGGCAGGCGTTTGCTCGCATTCGAAATGCGCTCGGCTAGGTCCTGGCCGTCTGCCCGATAATTGTCGCGGAGTACCGCCTCGGCTATCGAGCGCATGAGCGCCAGCGCGGCATAGCTCGCGCCAAAGACGAATGCATCGTGCGCCTGTTGCAGATTCTTCAGCATCGAAAGCGTCTCTGCGCTTCCGTGCCTGGCGGCAACCTGTCGAGGGACGAGAACGAAAGGCACCAGTGCTCGACGGCGGAATACGCCGCGCAGATCAAAACCTGCTTCAGGCTTCAGTCGCTCCCAAGCCGCAACGCCCTCCTGAACGCTCTCGGCGAAGGCCTCCGTCGAGGCATCCCAGCGGTGTTCTTGGTCGGCGTTGAGAGCCGCGAAGTCGATCGCTTCCTCAATGCCGGCTGCTTGCTCCTTCGCTTCGTCGTCCGCGAAATCCCAGTCGAGTTGCGCCTTCGGAGTTCGGTCCGGCTCCGCCGAGATGAAATCCGGGAACAGTTCGGCGAGCCAGACGAGGGCTAGTGACCGTTGATAGCGATCCTCGTAGTCGCGCCAAGCGGCGAGGAACGCGGGATCGACGGGTGCAGCGAAGAGCGCGCGCGACCGGCGCTCGTTCACCTTGAGAAGATACGCGACCATGTGGAGCTCCCGGCACAAATCCTCCAGGCCCGTGTCGCGCGTGGCCAGCGAGGCAAGGTCGGCTGGCGCATCATCGGTCCAGTCTTTCAGCCGCGCGAACAGCGCCATGAACCTAATGACTTCGACCGAATCCTTGGCGGGCACGCTCACTCCGCGGCCTCCAGCTCGCTGTCCTCCGCGGGCGCTAGGGCCTCGGCGAGCAGCGCGTCGAGCAGGCGGCGGCGGGTGGCAGCGGTGACGGTGAGACTCGCCTCCAGCTGATCGCAGAGCGCCATGAGCGTATCGACCTTGGCGACGATGCGGTGCTGTTCGGCGAGCGGTGGCAGGGGAAACCGAATTTCCTTGAGGTTCGAAGCGCTGATGCCCCAGTTGCCCACAGTCGTGGCACACGCCGCTTCGACCTCCGCTCTAACGAGGTCGGTGTCGCCTGCAAGCCTCAAGAACTCGGGTGTGGCGAGTTTGGGCGAAACGCGAACCCGGATGAGTTTGTCGGGATATATTGGTTGGACTCCAAGGTAGTCCTTGAAGATCGTGAGCCTCCCGACGAACCCTTTGTTGCCGTTAAATCGGCAAGCGAGGAGGTCGCCAGACCGCAATCCGTATTGGACGCGCGACTCGTGGTCGATGCCGCTGATTAGTTTGTGCTCCTCCTCGGCGACCACGCCGTCACGGCGAACAGTCCCCGCGCTGATCCGTAAGATCGGGATTCCGTTCGGTGCTTCATCCGGTTTGCGCGAATAGCCATTTCGCGTGTCTTCCGCCAACAGATTGCTCAAGCGCGTGTAAAGCCACGCTGAAGGGATCGCCTCGGGGCGCTCGTCGCAATCAGCTGCGTTCAAGCTCGCCGGTTCGTCCTTTGCATCCTGGGGCACAAGCTTTCCACGTACGGCGAGGTTTATGATGGTTTGGCGGAGAGCCTTAACCTGGTCCGGGCGCTTGGTGAGCGCCGGCAGGGCGTCTAGGGCGAAGCGTACGTCCTCCTGAAAAGTTTTGGGATCGGGCGCGTTCAGACGGGCGAAGCTCGCCGCCGCCAACCGGTCCCGAACAGCTTCGCGTGCCGCCCGCGCCACCTCCAGCCGGTCGCACAGCTCCATTAGTTCATCGACCTTGCGCTGGACTGCTGGCGGGACGAGCGGCACCGGAACGTTCGCGATCTTCCCGACGCTCAGTGAGACGTTAGCTGTCCCGATCATCTGGGAAACAAGCAATTCGTCTTTGAACGAAGTCAGATACTCGAAAAGGAAACGCGCCGAGATGAGTTCGGGCGTATATGGAAAGATTGCCGCCAGGATACTGCCAAGGGCGAACTTGCCCTCCTGATAGTGAAGCCTCTGTAAGCTTGCCTTGCCATGACCCGCCGACGAAACCAGCGGCACGATTGCTGCTGCACTGTCAAAATCAAAATGATCGCAAGTCCCGCGCTCCTCAGCCGTGACCACGAGGGGATAAGCGCCGGGCTCAGCCTTCATGATGCCCGTCTGCCCTTTTTCGATCCTTGCTATTTCTCCGAGCCGGACAAAATCTGAGGGGTTAGTGAAGCCCGTGGGCAGGTCCTCAAGAAAAACGTCGCTCAACGGACTTTGCTTACGAAGCACTCCTTGTTGAACGAGAAGGCGTATCCTTGCTTCAATCTGTATCGACAGATCCGAGGGGGTTCGCGGCGCTTCGTCGGGTGTGACTAGCCTGCCGGACATAGCAAGGCCAACGACTAGCTTTCGAAACTGCTGAACGGTTTCAGGTTCATCGCCGAGACGATCAAGTCCATCGAGAAGTCGATCCGCATTCATCGCGCCAGCGCCCCAGCCAAGATCGCCTTCAGCTGATCGCGATAACGCGCCGTCTCAGCCTCCGCGCGAACAAGATTGGCCAGCAGCGTTTCGGGGTCGCCGTGATCGTCGGCCACCGCATGTGGGTTCTTGATGTCGAGATTGTATCCGCGCGCCTTCACCTCTTCGGCGGTGACGCGCCACGTCTGCGGGGTCTCCTCGCGGCCGGTCCGCTCCTTGCCGCCCCACCAGTCGATGCAGGCCTGGAAGTGCTCCAGCCGAATAGGCTTGGTCATGGAATAAGCTTTCTGGCTGCCTGGCACGCGATGCTCGTAGAACCAGATGTCCTTCGTCGGCGCGCCCTTCTCGAAGAACAAGAGATTGGTGCCGATCGACGCATAGGGCTTGAACACGGAATTGGGCAGGCGGACGATGGTGTGGAGGTTGCACTCCTCCATTAGATGTTCCTTGAGGCGCGTCTTGATGCCCTCGCCAAACAGCGTGCCATCGGGCAGCACCACGGCGGCGCGGCCATCGGTCTTGAGCAGACGCACGAGCAGCGCCAGGAACAAGTCCGCAGTCTCCTTAGTGCGAAAGGTCGGGAAGTTGTCCTCGATGCCGTCTTCTTCCTTGCCGCCGAATGGCGGGTTGGTGACGATGATATCAACGCGCTCGTCCTTCCTCCACGAAATCAACGGCCGGGCCAGTGTGTTGTCGTGGCGCACGAAGCTCGGGTCCTCGACGCCATGCAGCACCATGTTGGTGACACAGAGCATGTGCGGCAGTTGCTTCTTCTCTACAGCGCGCAAGGCACCTTGCATGGTTTCGCGTTGCTTGGGCGTGCGAACGTATCTCGCTTCCATGTGATTGATTGCGCAGGACAGAAAACCGCCAGTGCCGCAGGCGGGGTCGAACAGGGTTTCGCCGGGATGCGGGTCGATACGATCGACCATAAAGGCAGTCACTGCGCGTGGCGTATAGAACTCACCTGCGTTACCGGCCGATTGCAGGCTGTTGAGTAGCTGTTCATAGAACTCGCCAAAGTGCCGGCGCTCGTCGAGGTCATTGAAGTCGATTTCATCGATCTTGTTGACGACCTGCCGGATCAGGTGACCGGATTTCATGTAGTTAAAGGCGTCCTCAAACACGCCGCGCACAACCTTGCGCCGGTCGCCAGGCTGGCCGGTAAGCTGGAGGCCCTTCAGCGCCGGAAATAGCTCGACATTGACAAAGGCGAGCAGCGCGTCGCCGGTGATGCCCTCCGGGTCGGCTGCCCAGTTGCGCCACTGGAATTTGTCGGGGATCGGCGAACGAAAACCACTCCGCGTGAGCTCGAGTTCCTGATCCTGATCGTCGATGATTTTTAGGAAGAACATCCAGCACAACTGGCTGATACGCTGCGCATCGCCATCGACGCCCGAATCCTGGCGCATGATGTCCTGAATGGATTTGACGGTGGTCCGGACGATCATGTGACCTCTAGGCGACTTGGATGATTTGACCCTTTACTGCCTCAGCGGCAGCGAAAACAGGATCCTTCTTATTTGGGTATAGTGCAGCGGGCTTGACTCGGGAAAAGTCGCCGCGCCTCCAGAAGGTCGACGGGTTGAACTTGAACTTCGCGATGAGCCGCCGACCGAGATCAATCTCGAAGTGGGCGTAGTGTCGCTTTTGATCGTAGCCCGTCAACTCGGGATATTCTCCCAGCATATAGCCTTCCTGAATATGGGGCCGCACAGCCGCTGGTGGGCACACGCTGGCCATCCTCACGATTTGAACACCTGCCTCGGCGCTCGCAGTGATGGCGCCGCTAATATTAGGCACCCCAAGGACAAACACAAACGCCTCAGCGTCCCCTATGGTTTCCATTACACCGTGGCCTCGTATAGGGCGTCCTGCATCTCATGGACGGCAATCTCGAACCCCTCCTTGCCGCCGAACGCCTGGATGAGCTGCACTACGCTACCCATCGCGGTGAAGGGCGTTACCCTGAGCACGTTCGCGTCGTCGAGGTTGAGCACGCCCTCGTCGCGATACTTTTCCAAAAGCGCATCGAGCACGGCGCGGGCCTGCGGGCCATACTTCGTGAACACGTCGCGCTTCTTCACATTGTCGGCACGCTCGCGGCGCGTTAGCGGCTTCTTATCGAAGGCGACATGGCAGATCAGATCGAAGGGATCGAGGTTCTTGCCAAGTTCGTCGGCGACGGCGTCGAGCGCAAAGCCTTCGGCCTCCAGTTCGTCGATGATCGCTTGCTTTCGTTCAGCCGATCTCCAACGCTTGAGGAAATCGTCAAGGCTGGCGAAGCGCCTCTTCAGCGCCGTCTTGGTGAAGTCGCGCAGGGATTCTGTGACGAGCATACCGTTCTCGTCGAGGTATTCGACGCGCTCGGCGAGGATGCGCGCGCCAACACCATCGACATAAATCTTGCGGATCGTGTCCCCGGGAGGCAGCGGCAGGCCGGGCTGATCGACCACGGTTTCATCGTCGCCAGGCTCGGGCGTGACGAGCACGCCATCATCCCCGGCCATCGGCGCCTCATCGGGCGGCGAGATCGAATCGCCTTCCTTCGGTTCGTAAACCTGCACCGGATCGCCGTCAAAGTCCGGATCGGCGAAGTGGCTGGTCGCGCCGCGAAAGTCGATCAGTGTGAAGAAGTACTTCTTCGTGTCCTCGTGGACACGGGTGCCACGCCCCACGATCTGTTTGAATTCCGTCATTGAACCCACCGCACGGTCGAGCACGATCAGCCGGCAGGTCTGGGCGTCGACGCCGGTGGACAGAAGTCGCGAGGTCGTCACCAGCACGGGATACTTCGATTCCGGATCGATGAAGTTGCCGAGCTGATCCTGCCCTTCCTTGTCGCTGCCGGTGATACGCATCACATAGCGCTGGTTTTCCGCGACCAGATCGGCGTTCTCATTGACGAGCGCCTGCCGCATCCGCGCCGCGTGCTCCTCATCGACGCAGAACACGATGGTTTTCTGGAAACGGTCGCCGCTTTCCTTCAGGAACTCGCTGATCTTCTTCGCGGTCAGGACCGTGCGATCGTCGAGCACGATATGCCGCTCGAAATCCTTGGCGTTGTAGATGCGGTCCTCGACCTCCTCTCCATCGCGGTCGAGCTGGCCTTTTTCCGGCCTGTAGCCCTCTACGTCACGGTCGATGTGGACCTTGATGACCTTGTAGGGCGCCAGGAAGCCGTCGCTGATGCCTTGTCGGAGGGAGTAGGTGAACACGGGCTCGCCGAAGTAGGCGGTGT
>JBKJTB010000213.1:0-7452 GCA_046594305.1 Devosia sp.
CAATTCGCTGAGCCATGATCTGCGCACGCCGCTGGTTTCGGTGATCGGCGCGCTCTCCGGCCTCGAAAGTGACCTGCCCGATGCGGACCGCAAGGCCCTCGCCAGTTCGGGCCTCGACGAAGCCCGACGGCTCGACCGCTATGTGCAGAATTTGCTCAACATGACCCGCATCGAGTACGGCGCGCTGCAGCCCAGGCGGTCGCACGTCGACCTCCGCGAAACCATCGGCACGGCGCGCGCCGACCTCAGGACCACGCTGGCCGCCCATCGCCTGCTGGTGGAACTGCCCGTCGACCTGCCGGGCATCGACGCAGACCCGGTGCTGATCGGGCAAGCGCTGGTCAACGTCATCGAGAACGCCGCCAAATATGCGCCCGCAGGATCGACGATCCGCATCGCCGCGCGCGCCTCGAACGGCATGGTGACGCTGGGCGTCACCGACGAAGGACGGGGCATCCCGGAAGCCGAGCGCGAGAAAGTCTTCGACTTGTTCTACCGCGTCGGCGAGGGCGACCGGCGGCCAACCGGCACCGGGCTCGGCCTTGCCATCGTCCGCGGCTTCGTCGAGGCTCACGGCGGTCGTGTGCGCGCGCTTGCCGGTCCCGGTGGGCACGGCACGAGCATCGAACTGGATCTGCCGGTGAGCACCGAGGCATGAGCGACATCCGGATCCTGGTCATCGAAGACGAAGCGCCGATCCGCCGCTTCCTCAAGATCGCGCTCGAAAGTGCGGGCTTCGCGTTTCTTGAGGCGGAGCGTGGACGCCTAGGCATCGAGCGCGCCGCCACCGAAGCGCCCGACATTGTGGTGCTCGACCTGGGCCTGCCGGACATGGACGGTAAGGCCGTCATCGCCGCCATCCGCGAATGGAGCCAGGTGCCGATCCTCGTCCTCTCGGTGCGCGACGCCGAAACCGAAAAGATCGCTGCCCTCGATGCTGGGGCCGACGACTACGTCACCAAACCCTTCGCCACCGGAGAGTTGCTGGCGCGGCTTCGCGCGCTGCTGCGCGCCCGCCGCCCACAAGGCGCCGAAAGGTCGACGCTGCAGTTCAGCGACGTCATCATCGATCTTGCCGCCCACACCGTTGCGCGCGCCGGCGTCGACGTCCACCTCACCCGCAAGGAGTTCGACGTCCTCGCTCTCCTTGCCCGCCATGCCGGACGCCTGGTGACACACAAACAGCTGCTCACGACGATCTGGGGTCCGGCTCATACCGCCGACAGCCACTATCTCCGCATCGCCGTCGCTCATATCCGTGAAAAGCTCGGCGACGACGCCGCCGACCCCAAACTCATCGTCACCGAACCGGGTGTGGGGTACAGGCTGCTGAGCGACTGATGCCGCTATTGGTGCCGAGGGCTTGCCCAGTGACGTCGGCTTCTGGCGCAAAGCCGCGGCCTTCGTGTCGGCCACCGCACCCACTGAGCTTATCCTCGGGGTCAGCCGTGCTCACCCCATCAAGATCGGTCGGACCAAATCCAGCTCGCCTAGAACGAAGTCAAAGAACGCGCCGATGCGAGGTGTCTTCCGCAGGTCGGGGTGCGTAAGGAGATACCAACCGCGCGCTAGTTCGGGAACGGGAGGAAGGACCTGCACCAGATCATCGTGCATGTCGGCAATCGTGGTCGGCAGCGGGGCCACACCGGCGCCCGATTTCACCGCCATCAACCCGCCAAGAACACTGTTACAGCGAACTGTTACAGTCGCGTCGGGTACGACACTTGCCAGCCATTTAGCCGCGCGGTGGTTCGACAGTACTCCATCGAACCCCACGATGGAGTGGCTGGCGAGATCTTCGGTGCGATGTGGCCCGCCGTTTTGCTGGACGTAGCTCTGGCTGGCGTAAACCGCCCAGATCGAGTCGCCGATTTTCCGTCCGACCAGGGTTTCGTCAGCGGGTTCGCCGGAGCGCAGCGCCACGTCGGCTTCTCCTTTCGAAAGATCGAGGTAACCGTCGCTCATGACGAACTCCACTCGCAACTTCGGGTGGCGTTCATGAAACAGGTCGAGCAACGGCGCGATGCGCGACACCAAAGGCTCGGGGCAGGTGAGACGGATCGTCCCGACCAGTTCGTTTCCATAGTCGCGCACTTGGCGTTCGACACTCGCGACAGCTTCGTCCACTCGCTCGATGGCGGGGCGCAGCGCTTCGCCGAGTTCGGTTAGCTGATAGCCGGTTGAATGGCGGCGCACCAGAACATGGCCGATCCTGCGTTCCAGCTCGAGCAGCCGCCGGTGGACCGTCGACTGATTGACGCCAAGCGCTCGCGCGGCCGCAATTGTGCTTCCCTGCCGCGCAACCGCAAGAAGATAGCGGAGGTCACTCCAATCGAACATTCAAGGGTTATGCAGGATTGCGCGGCACTTCTGCAACCTTGCTGCTGCCGCGCACCGGATGCCCCGCCTAATGTCGGCTACCACTCGGCAGGAGAGCACCGTGCACGACACAATGGAAGTCAGCCAAGCGATTGCGGGCCTTTCGGTCGGCGTCACGGCATCGGCGCGAGACACCGGCGCCGCCAAACTCACCCTACTGCATCGCGAGATCGTAAGGGCGATGCCGCGCGGTTCGGATCAGGAAGTCCGCGTGCTTGTCGCGACCCTCGATCCGCTTGATCGAACGCCGCGTCATTCGCACCGCTTTCCGGTCACAGTCTACATGCTGGAAGGCGCCTTCACCCTGGAACTGGATGATCGTGAGCCTGTGCAAATGCACGCGGGTGAAACATTCGTCGAGCCGGCCAACGTCGCCATGACAGGGCGCAACCTCGATCCCAAAGTACGGGCCAGAATGGTGCTGTTTTATGTGTGCGACCCCGACACACCGTTTGCCGATCCGGTGAAGTGAACGCATGCCGTGCCATCCCGGCCGGTCAAATCCCCCAGGCGGTAACCGCCCCATAGGAGACACTGCCATGACGTCCATCGACAAATCGCCTGTGCTGACTCTGTTTACGGGGGCTTTCGCAGTTGCCGTTGCTATCGCCGCTCCCACCTTCTGCTTTGCGATGGAAATACCCGGGGCCAGCGACAGATCGCTTTACGTCACCGTGTCCCCGAGTATCGCGGTGCTCTCCAGCCATTTCGCCGGCTCGTCGCCCGGTCGTCCGGACGTCGTTCTGGTCGCGCTCAACGTCAGTCAGGAGCAACTCGACGATCTGGCAAGCCTCGGGAGGTCTCTGGAAAAGAAGGACGGCCTCGCAGGGGAACTCCGCCGCCGCCAGAGCCGCGACGCCGGGCAGTTCGGCTTCGACGTCGGCATGGGTGCCGCCAAGGGCCAGACCCTGCCAGGCCCCGGCAAAGACAGGATCGGAGATGCCCTGAACTACGGCGAACGCGTGGGCTTTGACGTCGCTGTCAAATACTCCCTCGAGCGCAACAACAATCTGGCGCGGGCGAAGCTGGGGGCCGCGATCGCGCGACAGGATCCAGACGTGCAGGAAGCGCGCACCGCCGACCGGGACGTGTTCTACTGGCTGGGTTTCGATATCGCGACCGCGATCTACGGCGATCCAGCGCTCGGTGCGCAGGGCAACACGGCGACCGGCCCCAATGCGTTCAAGATCCGTGACGCGTTGAGCCCTGCGGGACAGAATGGGTTCAACGATTCGGTGGCCTTCCATCTGGCGCGCAGCTACTACTAACGGCGCTCCGCGCAAGTGCCCTTGCGCGGGCTTCTGGAGCGGTGTTCTGTCCTCAAGACTGCCGCCAGGAAGCTGTGACTGCCCGTGACCGACGGCCGGGCCGGGACAAGAGAGGCCGATCGGGCCGGCTCGTTCTGGCCCATCTCATGTCCAACGAACTGCTGAGCAATCGAACCGATGCATAGAGCCGCCGTCCTGTGTTGCCTCCTCTTGCTCTCGGCCTGTGCTGCGGCGGCCGACGACATCTCGCCTCGTGTCTGCCCGATTCTAGAGCGAGTCAGCAGGGAGGGTAACGGCAAGGCCGCCATTGCCGTGCAGGTCAACCTGATCTCGGAAGTGGCCGCCGCCTACGAGTTCAAGCCGGAGCCATTGCAGGCCATTCTGGCCAATGTCGACGCCGCAACCCTAAAAGCGTGCCCCGAAGCGCGCGCCGCAGTGCTCAAGCTGGTCGGGATGGAGACGCTGGAGCAGGCAATGCGCTAGTTGGCGAGTTCGGGAAGGTCGCGATAGGCCGCTAGGCACTGTGGATTGGCGAGGGCAGTGTCGTTGGCGAGAGGGCGGCCATGAATGGTGTCGCGCACCGCGATCTCCGAGATCTTGCCCGAGCGGGTGCGAGGGATCTCGTCCACCGCAATGATCCGCGCCGGCACATGCCGCGGGGTGGCGCCGCTGCGGATGCGCGACCGGATAAGCCGCTCGAGGTCATCGGTCAGGCCAAGGCCTTCGCGCAACCGTACGAACAGGATGACACGTTGGTCGCTTTGCCAATCCTGCCCCACCGCGATTGCTTCCAGCACCTGGGGGATCGTCTCTACCTGCCGGTAGAGCTCCGCGGTGCCGATACGTACGCCGCCGGGATTGAGCGTCGTGTCCGAGCGTCCGTGAATGACGTAGCCGCTGGAGTCGCGCTCCTCGGCGAAATCTCCGTGGGCCCAGATGCCCGGGAAACGCTCGAAATAGGCCGCCCGGTAGCGGCTGCCATCGGCATCGCCCCAGAACCCCACCGGCATCGACACGTGCGCATTGCGGCAGACCAGTTCACCGGCCTGTCCGTGCACTGGCGTGCCGCCCGGGCCGAAGATCGCCAGATCCATGCCGAGCATGGGACCCTGCAATTCGCCGCGCCGCACCGGCAGCAACGGATTGCCGCCGAGGAAGCAGCCGCAAATGTCGGTGCCGCCGGAAATGGATGCCAGATGCACATCCTGTTTCCAGTCCGCGTAGATGTAATCGAAATTCTGCGGCAACAGGGGCGAGCCGGTAGACAATATCGTCCTCAGGCTCGCCAGCGCGTGCGTGTGCGCGGGCCGGAAACCCGCCTTTTGGCTGGAGTCGATGTATTTCGCCGACGTGCCGAAGACGGTGATCTGATCCTGGTCGATGAGTTCGCCCATGCGATCGGCCCGCGGGTATGACGGATTGCCGTCATAGGTCACGATCGTTGCCTGCGCGGCCAGTCCCGAGACAAGCCAGTTCCACATCATCCACCCGCAGGTGGTGTAGTAGAACAGCAAATCATTTGGTCGGACGTCGCAGTGGAGAAGCTGCTCTTTTTTGTGCTGCAGCAGTAACCCGCCACCGCTGTGAACGATGCCCTTCGGCTTACCTGTCGTGCCCGACGAGAACAGGATCACCATCGGCTCGTGAAAGCCTTGACGATGAAAATCGATCACTCGCGGCTCGAAACGGTCGAGCCAGGCACCGAGCGACACCGCCGGCTTGCCGTAGGAACCATCGCCTTCGCCCAGCAGCACGATCTTGCGCACCGAGGCCTCTTCGGCGACTGCTTCGATGCTCGCCCGTGTGTCGAAGACTTTCCCTGCATAGCCGTAGAACGGCACGGCGATCAGGATCGAAGGCTCGATCTGGCGGAGACGGTCGCTGGCCCCGGCGGGCCCAAAATCGGGCGAGCACGATGCCCAGATAGCGCCGATCGCCGAACTGGCGAGATAGAGCGCGATAGATTCAAGATCATTGGTGACGATCGCTGCGATGCGGTCGCCTGGGCCCACGCCCTCCGCCCGCAACGCCTGCACCATGCGCGACACCAGCTCGTACAGTTCTCGCCGGGACAGCGTGCGCCGCGTGCCATCGTCGCGATGCGCGATGATGGCCGGGCGACCGTCCGGCTGATCGAGCAGATTCTCGGCATAGTTCAGCCGGGCGTCGGGGAAGAACCGGGTGTCGCGAATGGTCTCACCGGCCGCGACCATATCGCGACCCTTCTCGCCGATGATCGTCAGCTCGTCCCACAACAGGCTGTGGTAGTCCGCCGGGCTCTCGACCGACCAGCGATGCAGTCGGGCATGGTCGCCCGGCTCAAAACCGGCCACGCGCGCAAAGCGGGCCATCCCGCTGGCGCCGGCGCGCGCCGGGTCGGGCGTCCACAGGATGTCGGCGCGGTCTTCAGACATTCTCGATTGCCATGGCGATACCCATCCCGCCGCCGATGCATAGAGTGGCCACACCACGCTGGGCCGACCGGCGCCGCATTTCGTGCAGCAGCGTGACCAGCACACGCGCGCCGGATGCGCCGATCGGGTGCCCGAGCGCGATCGCGCCGCCGTTTACATTGACCCGCTGCGGATCGAGGCCGAGTTCGGCGATCACGGCGAGGCTCTGGGCCGCGAACGCCTCATTGACCTCCCACAGGTCGACGCTTTCGGCTGTCCACCCAGCGCGTTCGAGGGCCCTGCGGCTCGCCGGTATCGGGCCGAGACCCATTACCTGCGGATCGACGCCAGCATGCGCCCAACTGACGATGCGTCCGAGCGGCTTCAGCCCACGGTCGCGTGCCATCGCTTCATCCATCAGCACCAGGGCAGCGGCGCCGTCATTGATGCCCGACGCATTCCCCGCGGTCACCGTTCCGTCGTCGAGGAACGCCGGTTTCAATTTGGCGAGGGCCTCGTTCGATGCATCGTGCCGGATATGCTCGTCGGCGGAGACCGTCTGCGGTCCCTTGCGCGTCTCGAGCGTGACGGCCGCGATCTCATCGGAGAACCGGCCCGTCCGTGAGGCCGTCGAGGCCTTTACCTGCGATTCCATGGCGAAGGCATCCTGGCGGGCGCGCGATATTGCATATTGCCGTGCCACGTTCTCGGCGGTGACGCCCATGCGGTATCCGTAGAACGCGTCGCTCAGGCCCTCGCTCATCACCGTATCGCGAAGCACGACGTCGCCGAGTTTCTTCCCCGGCCGAATGAAGGCGACATGCGGCGCGTTCGACATGCTTTCCTGCCCGCCGGCGGTGACGATGTCGGCGCAGTCGGTCATGATCTGCTGCGCCGCAATTGCCACGGCCCGGAGGCCCGATCCGCAGACCTGGTTTATGGTGGTCGCGGGCGCGCTATCGGGTAGTCCCGCCGCACGCGCTGCCTGCCGGGCCGGGTTCATACCTTGGCCGGCCGTCAGGACCTGCCCCAGCACCGTCTCGCTGACCTCGCCGGCAGACAGCGCGGCGTCCACCAACGCGGCCCGTATCGCGAGCGCGCCCAACTCATGCGCGGGCAGCGCCGAGATTGCTCCATTGAGCGACCCGATCGGCGTTCGCCGCGCTGCCACGATTACCACGCTGCGCATTGAATCCTCCAAGCCGCGCCAAGACTAGGCCTTGCGGGCAGGCACGTCAGAGTAGTATTTTTACTGCAAATGTCGAGAAGACCCCCATCCCCTGCGGTCCTGGCTGAGGCCGCGCCGCGCTTCGCTCTGGCGGACATGCCAGTGCCGATGGTCTACGCGACCCATCGCATCATCCGCGACTGCAACGACGGCTTCGCCACGCTCTTTGCCTCGACCCGCGAGG
>JBKJTB010000052.1:0-3685 GCA_046594305.1 Devosia sp.
ACACCGATGCCGTAGGCGGCAGGAGGAGTCTGACCCTGAAGGAACAAGCCGATATACGGACCGTCGAAGGAGAAGCTATTGTCGATGATGGGGTCCGCAATCGGGACATCAACGATCAGGTCGGCAGCGGCAG
Organism: Devosia sp.; assembly: GCA_046594305.1. Taxonomy (GTDB): domain Bacteria; phylum Pseudomonadota; class Alphaproteobacteria; order Rhizobiales; family Devosiaceae; genus Devosia_A. The sequence continues at coordinate 134 of JBKJTB010000052.1, forward strand.
CCGCCGACGAAAACGCGGCGATCGCCGCGGTAGCCAGCAAAGCAAGTTTGAGAGAATGCATTTTTGTAGTCCTTCGTAAGTGTCTAGTCGGGGATCGCTTGGGAGATTCGAGCCCTGTGAGCCTATGTAACGCGTAAAGGTTGATGGGAGTATTGCCCCTGCCCCGTTTTCGTCACCTCTGTGCCCCATTCGCCACACGTCGGTGCGAAGGGGGTATGTCGTTGGAAGCACAACACAAATCGCCCGCTTAAGGCTTGGCGGAACGGTTTGCTCGAAAATGTGATCGACTGCCTAGAAATGGAAATTGGCGCCGACCGATACTTGGTTCTTCGGGTTTGCCCCCGTGATTGCGAATCCATGCAGATACTGGCCGCGCAGCGTTACGGCGTCGCTCACAGCCAATTCCAGGCCGCCGCCAAGCAACGCGTCGCTGCCGCCCAACGGCCCTATATCGACGCCAAGACCGCCCGCTGCGAAAACCACGAGATCGTCGGTAGCTGCCACACCGGCGCGACCGAGACCCTGCACGTAGGTACTGTAGCCTGCGCCACCCGCGAGGCCGTGGACTGAAACTTCAGCGCCGACGAGAACGAATTCGAATCGTGCGTTGACGCCCAGATCCAGGCCCAAGCCAAATTGGGTTCCCCCCGCCGGGCTGACCTGAGTCACCCCGTAGACGCCGGCATAGAAGCCGTTCCAGTCGAATTCCGTGTCGGTGACCGGCAGCGCGTTGTCGGTGGAGAGAGCAACGGCGAGAGGGTCAGCCGCGCGCACTGCCGCAGGTGCGGCAGCGATCAGCGCTGCGATTGCCAAACCTCGAAGGAATTTCATCGATTTGCCCTTGCCCGGCGCTCCAACGTTTCAGACGCCGGAGGGTTCCGGCGCACGCTGAAGATCGGGCTTGAATGTGGATTGAACGGGTCGCCGAGGCGGCGAGAATATGGCGGGGCGCATGTGTGACGCGTGAGCCACAGTCTTGGCGCCGGCGCTTCAGGAAGGGGGTGGCGCGAGAGACGGGGCTCGAACCCGCGACCTTCGGCGTGACAGGCCGACGCTCTAACCAACTGAGCTACTCCCGCAGCGGCGAAGCAATGCCCCGCGCAACGTGGCGTCCGTGTACCGACCGAGTCTGGGCAAGTCAAGCGCGGTTCCGCGGCTTTTGGCGGGACCGCGCGAGGCGCTGAGCGGGATGGATATCAAGCATCTGCGAGCCCCGTGTAGGCGATCGGTCGCGGACCGTCTCGCTCAGGTCCTGACCAATCGATTCACCTGCTTCTGGACGACTCCTCCAATTCGGTTCAAAGGTGCTTTCGAGCATTTTCAGTCTGCTAGGTGCGTTTGACGCGCCAGGACGGCGAGCGGTCGCAACCGCTGTAACAAGTACCCGAACGCCATACTGGCCGGACGCCCCCGATGCGTGCCGCGCCGGAAAGCTTTGTCGCTCAGCGGGAGCAGGTGGATGCATCTTTCCAAAGTGCTAGCCGTCCTTTCAACGGGAGGCCTCGGGGCATTTGCTGTCCCTGCGAGCGCTGCATGCACTCTGTTGCCCACTGCGGGCGACACCATCTACGTCTGCGATAGCGGCACAGCGCCGTCGTTGATCGATCTTCTGGGCAACAACACCCTGACCCTGCCCGAGGGGGGCACGGGCACGATCACGGGCGCTGTGACGTTCGGCGGCGGCGCCGACGCTGTGGCGATTGGTTCAGGGAGTATCGGCGGCACGGTCAGCCAGGGTTCTGGCATCGATGATTTTATCATGACCGGTGGCCGCATCCAGTCGCTGCTGCAGGGTGACGGCTACGACACTTTCAACATGTCGGCCGGCACCATTGTCGGGGCCTTTGAAGACGGAGACTTTGCCCGAATGTCGGGCGGCACCATCGGCCGCATCGACTTCAAGCTCGCGAACAATTTCTTCTACCTCTCCGGAGGCGACGTGCTCGGCAACGTCGTCGCCGGATTCGGCGACGATACGGTCGAGGTTTCTGGCGGCAGCATCGGCGGCAATCTCAGCCTCAGTGGCGGCGTCGATGCGGTGACGATCACCAACGGCACCATCAAGGGTGAGGTCCGGCTGAGCTTTGGTAACGACACCCTGCTCTGGGACGGTGGCGGTACGGTGCATGGCGCCATCCTGATGGCGCAAGACCAGGACATCGCCACGCTGCGCAACCTCGATGAATCGATCCTGAAGCTCACGCCGCGCATCGACGGCGGCACCGCGACCGATGGCGACATCGAAACCGACCGCCTGACTTTTGTGAATACGGACGCCGCGAAGGGCACCCGCTACATCAATTGGGAGGCCGTCAGGCTGACCGACGGCTCGGACTTCACGCTGGCCGACACATTAACGCTCGGCGATGCCATCACGGCTACCGGTTCGCTCGATATCGACGACACAAGCCGGATCATTGCGAGCGGCGGCGTCGCGGCGATCTCACCGTTTGCCGTCGGCTCACTGGCCGACGTGACCAATGCCGGTATCATCTACCTCGCGCACGGCGACCACGCGCCGACCGATCGACTGACGATTACCGGCGACTATACCGGCGAGCGTGGCTCGATCGTCTTTGACACCGTGCTCGGTGACGATTCGTCGCCCTCCGACAGGCTGATCATTTCGGGCGGTACGGCCGACGGCCTGACCGGGATCGGCGTGGTCAACGCGGGTGGCGAGGGCGCCGCTACGCTCGCCGACGGAATCCTGCTCGTCGAGGCCATCAGCGGCGGCATGACTTTGCCCGGAGCTTTCGTGCTTGATCGATCGGTCGCCGCGGGGGCGTACGAATATTTGCTGTTCCGCGGTGGCGTCAGCGACGGTACCGAGCAGAACTGGTACCTGCGCACCGAAATCATACCGGTACCGGCGCCTGAGCCAGGCGACCCGGAGCCGGTCGTGCCCGAGCCGGTGGCTCCGGTGCCGGACGATCCAGAGGATCCCGTCGTCGATCCCGTGGTGCTGCCGCCGGTCGAAATTGTAGTGCCGCCCGACGATGTTCCGCCGCCGCCACCCGGCGCGCCGGTAGTACCGCTATCGCCGGTCGCTCCCACCAAGGACGCCACTCCTGCAACAGTCGAGCAGTTGACGGCGGAAGAGGCCCTGCCGCTCTATCGGATCGAAACGCCCAACTACGCACTCGTCGCGCCGGCCGCCGACTTGCTCGTGCTCGAAACGCTTTCAACCTTCCACGACCGGCGCGGCGAGCAGCAATTGCTGGCCGATGCCGACAAGGGGGCAGCGTGGGTGCGGATGCTCGGCGCCGGTGGCGAGGTCGGTTGGTCCAGTACCGTCGCCCCATCGTTCGATGGCAAGCTGATCGGCATCGAGGCGGGGATCGACATCCTTTCGCTCAGCAGCGACGGCCACACGACCGAAGCCGGCGTCTATGGCGGCTACGGCCAGCTCAGCGGCGTTGTGCAGGGTTTCGCCCTCGGCTGGAACAATTTCGACACCGGCACGCTCACACTCGGCGGCACCAATATGGGCGCCTACCTCACCCATGTCGGACCCGAGGGCTGGTATCTCGATGGTGTGGTGCAGGCGAC
>JBKJTB010000145.1:0-2964 GCA_046594305.1 Devosia sp.
GTCCGCTACGCCCCAATGCGCCGTGACGGGCTTGCCCGGCCAGATGGGGCAGGACTCTCCGGCGGCGTTGTCGCACACGGTGACGATGAAATCCATTGGCGGCGCTTCCGCTCCGGCGAACTCGCTCCAGGACTTGCTGCGCGCGCCCGCCGCGTCGAGCCCTTGGCGTCGCAGGTACTCCAGGACATGCTGGTTGACCGTGCCACCGGGCTGACTGCCAGCGCTGTAGCCGCGGAACCGGCCGTCGCCCAGGGCGTTCATCAACGTCTCGGCGATGATGCTGCGCGCCGAGTTGCCGGTGCACAGGAAAAGAACGTTGTAGCTTTTTCCGGTATCCATCAACCAAACCGCCCCGTGATGTAGTCCTCCGTCGCCTGCTTCTTGGGCTTGAGGAAGATCTGGTCGGTCTCGCCGAACTCGATCAGTTCTCCCAGGTACATGTAGGCAGTGAGGTCGGAGACGCGCGCCGCCTGCTGCATGTTGTGCGTCACGATCACGACCGTGTAGTCGTTCTTCAGCTCCGCGATCAGCTCCTCGATCTTTGCCGTCGAAATCGGGTCGAGCGCCGAGCACGGCTCGTCCATCAGGATCACGTCAGGCTTCGTGGCGATCGTGCGCGCGATGCACAGGCGCTGCTGCTGGCCGCCGGAGAGGCCGGTACCGGATTCATTGAGCCGGTCCTTCACTTCCTGCCACAGACCGGCCTTTCGCAGCGACGAGGTGACGATCTCGTCGAGATCGGACTTCGACTGGGCGAGGCCATGGATGCGCGGACCGTAGGCGACATTGTCGTAGATCGACTTCGGGAACGGATTGGGCTTTTGAAACACCATTCCGATCCGGGCACGCAGTTCGACCACGTCGAGCGCCGGATCGTAGATGTCCTCACCATCGAGCTTGATGGTACCGCCGACCCTGGCGCCTTCGATCGTGTCGTTCATGCGGTTGATGCAGCGCAGGAACGTCGACTTGCCGCAGCCCGACGGTCCGATGAAGGACGTCACAGCCCGATCGGGAATGTCGATCGAAATACCGAACAGCGCCTGCTTGGCCCCGTAGTGGACGGTGACGTCCCGCGCCGTGAGCCGGGTCGACCGCGTCCTGAGATCGAGGGGAACCGACGCGCCTTCCGCGGACTGTGTCATCGTCACCTTGCCTGCCATGGTATCCATAGTTCAGTTCTCCAATCGGGGCTACGCCCGGCGCTCGAGGCGGCTGCGCAGGAACACCGCGATGCCGTTGAGGCAGATCATCAGGGCGAGCAACACCATGATGGCGGCCGCCGTATGCGGTTCGAAGAAGTTGCGATTCTCGTTGCCCTGCCAGAGGTAGATTTGGACCGGCAGCGCCGTCGCCTGGTCGAGCGGCGTCGCCGGCACCGAGGCAACGAACGCCTTCATGCCGATGAGCAGCAGCGGCGCGGTTTCGCCCAGCGCATGGGCGACGCCGATGATGGTCGCCGTCAGGATCGACGGGAACGTCACCGGCAGGACGTGGTGGAACACCATCTGCGTCTTGCTGGCACCCATGCCGAGTGCCGCTTGCCGCAGCGATGGCGACACGCCGAGCAAGGCGCCGCGCGTCGCGATGATGATGGTCGGCAGCGTCATCAGCGTGAGGACAAGGCCACCCACCAGCGGCGCCGAGATCGGCAGGTGCATGTAGTTGATGAACACCGCCGCGCCGAGGAGACCAAAAACGATCGAGGGGACCGCGGCAAGATTGTTGATGTTGACCTCGATGAAGTCGGTCAGCCGCGATTTGGGCGCGAACTCCTCGAGATAGATCGCCGCGGCAACGCCGATCGGCACGGCCAGCACGATGACGATGAGCATCATGTAGAGCGAACCGACGAACGCCCCGAGCAGGCCCGATGCGGCGGGCGCGGCGCGGCTGTCAACGTTGGTGAGGAGCGACCACGCAAAGCCCATGCTGATCGTGCCGTTGGCGACGAACTGGTCGATCAGCGCGCGCGCCGCAGGCCTGAGCTGCTGCTGGTTGTCGGGCAGGCTGCGGTCGATATTGCCCTTGATCCAGTTGTCGGTGTTGGCCGAGGCCAGCACGTCGACCGTGATCGTCTGTCCAAGCAGCGCCGGATTGTCGACCAACTTTTCGCGCAGCCGGTGGCGGGCGTCGGTCTCGGAGACCGTCAGCAGATCCTTGGCGGTGATCTCGTAGCCCGCCGGAGCCGCAGCGCGCAGCGATGCCTCGACGATCTTGTTCCAGTTGAGCAGCGCCACCTCGCGCTGCCATTTGAGACTGACGTCGCGGAAATCGGCATCGGTCTGACCGGCGACGCGCACCGGCGGCGGCCCGACCGTGATCACGGTGGGATCGTAGGTAACGGTCAGATGCAGATTGGACTGCGTGAACGCGGGGATGCCCTTGCGCAGGATGTCGGTGAACAGCAGTGCGACAAAACCCAGCGCCAGGATGATCGCCGCGAGGCCGAGACCGCGGAAGATCGCCTCCGACATGTGCCGGCGACGGAGTTTTGCGCGGATCAGTTGCGTGCGCTCAGGCAGGGCGCGGGCTGTTGCTTCGGTCGTCATTCGTACTGCTCCCGGAAGCGGCGGACAATGTAGAGGGCGAAGATGTTGAGGCCGAGCGTGATGACGAACAGCGTCAGCCCCAGCGCGAAACCCACCAGCGATTGCGGTCCGGCGAAATCGGTATCGCCGGTGAGCTGATTGACGATCGACACCGTGATCGTCGCCACCGGCTCGAAGATCGTGCCGCGCAGCACCGGGCTGTTGCCGGCCGCGAGCACCACGATCATCGTCTCGCCTACCGCGCGGCTCACCGCGAGGAGGAACGCGCCGACGATGCCCGGCAGCGCCGCCGGCAACAGCACGTTGCGGATCGTTTCGGTCTGGGGGCCACCCAGTCCGAAACGATCCGCAACGTGCTGTTGCCGGCGGCGCTGCCGGGCATCGTCGGCGCGTTCCTCCTCGCGGTGAGCCG
>JBKJTB010000375.1:0-4507 GCA_046594305.1 Devosia sp.
GGCGCCGGCACCCAGGCCCTGATACAGATCCCCTTCGTGATGATCCTCGGCCAGCCTGACTCGTTGGCTCACGCGCTCCTGATGGGCGGCGCCTGGGTTCTCAACCTGGCGATCGCCGAATGGCTGATCCTTCGTCAGCGGCCGGTGCGAGTATGATCCGGGGAAGTCCGGTCCTCGGTATCCTTCGTCCGGGCAAGCGACTATGGTTGCGAAGCCTTGGCTGGATCATCGTTCTGATCTTCGCAATCATGCTTGCATTCGGGTTGGGCGGAGAGGCAATTTCGCACGCCTTGCCCAGTCAGCCGGCTTTCCAGTTCATGGCTAAACTCGCCGGTGCCCTCATAGTTCTACTGGCCTACACCGCTCTCGTGCGTCTGGGCGAGCGACGCTGGCCTGCCGAGTTGGCCGTCTCTGCCGCGCCCGTCGGAATTCTGTCCGGCCTCTTTATCGGCGCGGCCCTATTCTCCGCCGTGATGGCTATCCTCATCGGCAGCGGTGCATACGACTTCGCCTATCTCGGCGCAGCACCCGCCTGGCACGGCACCGGCCTTGCCATCGAGTCCGGTGTCCTCGAGGAAATCCTCATCCGTGGCGTGGTGATGCGATTGGTGTGGCGAGCCTTCGGGCCGGTCACCGCCATTTTCGCATCAGCCCTGCTTTTTGGAGTGGGGCACATTGGAAATCCCGGCGCTACAGTGTTCACAACCGCATGTGTGGCGATTGAGGCCGGGATCATGCTCGGCTCCTTCTACGCGCTGACCGGTCGCCTATGGGTCTCCATCGGAGTTCACGCCGGCTGGAACTTCACGCAGGGATATCTGTTCGGCGCGAATGTCTCTGGTGGAGACTTCGGCGCCGCTGTTTCCTCGAGCACGCCCGTCGCGGGCGTCCCCGACTGGCTCACCGGCGCGGGCTTCGGACCCGAGGCGTCGCTGCCCTCGCTCGCCGTCTGCACCATCGTTGGCGCAGTCGTGCTGTGGCTGGCTTGGCGACGGGCGATCTTCGCGAAGGCACCTTTGGATACGCGGCCAACAGTATCTTCAATCCCAACTGCCCCCTCATTCACCTAGGCGGAACCAATCATGATCTTCGCGGCGCTTACCCTCTCCTTCCTGCTACTCGGGCTCGGCCTGTTCCAACTGCTCTTGGCGACTGGTGCGCCACTCGGACATTTTGCGTGGGGCGGACAGCATCGAGTTCTGCCGGCGCGGCTGCGAACGGGTAGTGCGATCTCGGCTGCTCTCTATGCGGCCTTCATTGTGCTGGTCCTTGACCGTGCTGGCGTCCTTCCGGTGCTCCCAGGTCAAGTCGCCGGGATTGCCATATGGGTGCTTGCCGGACTCCTCGCCTTGGGCGCTCTCCCCAATCTGATGTCTCGCAGCAAGCCCGAACGCTATCTGATGGCCCCGCTCGCCCTTGTGATGTCACTGCTCAGTGTGATCGTTGCAATCAACCCCGACCTCCTCAGGACCATTGTTGTGGTCGTTGCCCACACTCCGATTTGGGTCTGGCCGCTCTATGGCCTGCTGCTCTTCCTCGGCCTGCAGCGCACCCGCGACAGCAGCGTCTCCCTCATCCGCGTGCTGATCCTGCCGCTCGTGGTGGCGGGGTTCGCAATCTCTACCTTCATCGGCGCGGGACTGAGCGGGCTGCCCATTGTGCTCATCGGCCTCGTCGTGGGCGGCGCGGTCGGGTGGCAACTGGAGGGCAGGGGTGCCACACGGCGCCTCGCTGACGGCAAGCTCTGGTTGCGTGGCGAATGGTTGACCTTCGCGCAGATCGTCGCGGTGCTGGTCTTCCGCTACGCCACCAACGTCGTCTCTGCAATCAACCCTGTGCTCAATGCCAACTCGATCTGGCACCTGGGCACCTTGTTCGTTTCGGCATTGCTCTCTGCATTGTTCCTCGGCCGTACAGCGGCAAGGCTGCGAGTGTATTTTGCAGCTCCATTACCTACCGCGTAGGTCTTCAAGCGCTAGGTCGCGGATGCCTCGACAGCGTGTTGCCGAGCAGAGCTACGCCTGTTGCTACGACGAGCAGGAGACACGTCACGGCAAAGGTCGTCCACATGCGCGGTCCTGGAACCGTCGTCGGCGTCGACAACGGCCTGATCCTCGTTGGCGCGGCGCCAGTTTTCGCCGAGGGCTGGATCGGGATACTCAACAGCACCGGAGGTGGAATGGACCTCGGGACTCTCCCCACACTATGGCTGGTATCAAAGCCGCTCTACCTCCTCGGTGGAACAGTGTTCGGCATCGCCACCTTCCGCGCCCGCATCCTGCCACGTTGGGCCGGTGCTCTGCTCGCCATCGGGACCGCAATGGGCCCGCTGGCCGCGCTGCTCCCGCTGGAACTCCAGCCCAAGATCGCGATCCCGGTCGGCCTGGCCTTGGTCTGGCTTGGCTATTCCCTTTGGGCGGAACGGCGCGAGAAATCTGCGTCCCTGGCTGACATGGGAGCGATGGCATTGCGCTCTGCGCAATATCGCTGACAGGGCGATGGCAAGCGGCGCCATAGGTCGCTTGCCTATTGTTTCGATAGTTCCTCAGCGAGCAGATCGAACACCACGCGGATGCGGCGGCTGGTGTTGACCTCGCGGTGGGTGACCAGCCACATCGAAAAGATCAGCGGCTCAAGATCGGGCAGGACGCGCCGGACCAGCGGCTCCCGGTCGCCGATGACGCCGTCCTGAACGCCGATGCCCAGCCCTTGCTTCACCAGTTCCCACATCACTAGGTAGTTCTCGCAGAGTATGGGGAAGTTTCGTTCGGTGAGATTGAGGCCGAGGCCATTCATGCCTTTGACGAAAACTCCGGTCCGATCGATGTTGATGAAGTCTGCGTCACGCAGATCGTAGGGCAGCTTCGGGTTGCCAATGCGCGCGATGAGGGCAGGGGTTGCGTAAAGGCGAGCCGGAATGTCTCTGACCTTTTTTGCAATCAGGTCAGGCTCCGTCGGCTGATAGTTTCGAATGGCGATGTCGGCTTCGCGTCGTCTGAGATCCGCGGTTACACTCGACGCGATGATGTCGACATGAATGCCTGGGTGCGACACGCGCAGCTTGGCGAGTATTGGCGGTAGCAGGATCGCCGCGTGCGCCTCGCTGGCCGTGACGCGCACGGTGCCTTCGATCGACTGCGCGTTCCCCGCCGCCGAGAGCGACACCAGATTCGCTGCGGCACCCATTGCCCGCACGTGGTCGAGCAGATCGAGCCCGCTGGGGGTCAGAGTAAAACCACGTCCTACTCGTTCGAAGAGAATAACACCCAGCTCTTCCTCGAGCGCATCGACCTGCCGGCCCAGCGTCGGCTGGGCCATGCCGAGCGCGCGCGCCGCGGCTGAGAGCGACCCTTCTTCCGCCGTGACGAGGAAGGCTCGCGCTCGATTCCAGTCAAACTTCATCGAGCGCCATTCCATGCATAGATGCATATCAAACTGACCGATTTGGTCAATTTGCCCCGCGTCGTGGTGCCCCTAGAAGCTTGGTACCGCAGGAAATCACTCCTGGCGGTTCGAACGAAACCCGTCAGGACCACAAATGAACAAGACAATCCTTACTGCGCTCGCCGGCTTTACCCTCGCGGTCGGTCCCGCCTTAGCGGCGGAACCCGTCACCGGCTACGCCCCGATCAACGGCCTCCAAATGTATTACGAAATCCATGGCGCGGGCGAACCGCTGCTGCTGCTGCACGGCGCCTACATGTCGATCCCCGCCAACTGGGCGGGACTGATCCCTGCACTGAGCGAAGGCCGCCAGGTCATCGCAGTCGAACTGCAGGGCCACGGCCGCACCAGCGACACCGACCGGCCGCTGAGCTATGAGGGCATGGCCGACGATGTCGCGGCGCTGCTTGCGTATCTCAACATCGGGAAGGCCGATGTGTTCGGCTACTCGACCGGCGCCACCGTCGCGGTGCAGGTCGCCGTGCGGCATCCGGAAGTCGTCGATCAGCTGATCGCCGCCTCGGCCTGGTATGACGGCGAAGCACCCAAGTCGATGATGGAACTCTAGGCCACTCAATCGCCCGGACCGGCGCACTCGGGCGCCTGTCCTCACCACCCCAATCGAAACGACACCTTCCCGCGCGAATGATCGCTTCGGGACACAGCTGAGCTTTGGCTCAAGGAGAATGAAATGGCTTCCACAACGCTTGCCGCCGATTTTGGCGGACCTACCCCTGCCAGCCGCAAATCGGCGACAGCAGCCAAGCCCGATCTTCGCATGTTTCACTCGCGGCTGATCGGTGCGCTGTTTCTGCTTGGCTTCGTCTTCTACGGCACCGGTTTCGCGCTGGTTTCCTCCGTCGTCGGTGCCCCCGACTTCATGTCGACGATTGCGTCCCGCCAGATGACGCTGGTGCTCGGCGCGGTGCTCATGCTGCTGCCCATCATCACCGATGTGTGGCGGGCCGTCGTGTTCTTCCCGATCCTCGGCGAAAGCGGGCGGTCGACGGCCCTGACCTACCTCGCCGCGCAGATCGTCTCTGTGGCCATGTTCTTCGTCGGC
>JBKJTB010000035.1:0-28562 GCA_046594305.1 Devosia sp.
GGCGCCGGCAAGAGCACGCTGGTCAAAATAATCTCCGGCGCGATCCGGCCCGACGAGGGCGCGATGACGCTCGAAGGCAAGCCCGTGCAGTTCCGCAGCCCGCAGGACGCGCGCGCCGCGGGCCTCGAGACCGTCTACCAGGACCTTGCCCTCTGCTCCAACCTCAGCGTCACCCACAACATGATGCTGGGGCGCGAGCACACGCGGCGCTGGCTGGGGTTCATCCCGGTGCGCGACGATCGCCGCGCCGCCGACGAATGCCGGACCAAGCTCGCGGCGCTTGGCGTGACGCTGCGCGACAACAATGTGCTGGTGCGCTCCCTCTCGGGCGGACAGCGGCAGTCGATCGCCATTGCGCGCTCGCTGTCGGAACAGGTCAAGCTGATCTGCCTCGACGAGCCGACCGCCGCGCTCGGCGTCAAGCAGACGGCGCAGGTGATCAAGCTGGTCCGATCGATTGCGGCCAGCGGCACCGGCGTCATTCTCATCACGCATGACCTCTCCACTGTCCGGGCTCTCGCCGACCGGATCGTCGTCCTCAGCCTCGGCAGCATCGTCTATGACGGCCCCGCCCGGCATCTGGCAGCGGACGAGCTGTGGGGGCTCATGGCCGGCCGAGCTTTGGCGTCCGAGTAGGGGAAAGCTTCGTTACGCCCGATGAAGGGCACGCAAGGTCCGCGCCGGACGCGCTAGCCCCGTGGTCAGTCGTTGCTTTGCACGATCGGCTCGGGCGCCGGCAGATCCTTCCGACCTTCGGCCCGGTCGCGATAGAGCGCAGCACGGGCGAGCAGCATCAGGGTGACCGGGGTGGTCACGAGGATGAAGATGAAGATCAGGATTTCGTGCAGGATCGGGCGTCCCAGCGCGAGCGAGGCGAAGAGCGAGGACGCGAGGAGTATGAGGACGGCGCCAAGGCTGCTGCCGAGCGTCGGCGCATGGATGCGCTGATAGAAATCGGGCAGCCGGGCGAGGCCGATCGTGCCGATCAGCGTGATCGCGGCACCGGCCAGCACGAGCAGCGCGACCAGCACCGCCGCCCATTCGGGAAAGGTCGAAAGATCGGTCATTCGATGACCTCGCCGCGCATGAGGAATTTGGCGAGCGCCACCGTGGCGACGAAACTGAGGAGGCCGATGACCAGCGCCGCCTCGAAGTAAAACCGGCTCCCAGTCGAAATGCCGATGGTGATCAGCAGCAGCATGGCGCTGAGATAAAGGCTGTCGACAGCCAGCACCCGATCCTGCGCCCGCGGTCCGCGCAGCAGCCGCCAGCAGGCCACCGCCATGGCCAGCGCCAGCATGATCTGCGCCCCTCCGACCGCCCAGAAGATGATCGTCGCGCTCATTGGAATATCTCCAGCAGGCGGTGTTCGTAGTTGCGCTTGAGCGTGGCGCTCCAGGCGGCCCCGTCGGCCGTGTCGAGAACGTGGATCATGACGCTGCTGTGCGCCGTATCGTAGTGGATCCAGGCGCTGCCGGGCGTGGCGGTGACGATGCACGCCAAAACGGCGAGCCCGTTCGGGTCCTTGAGCTCGAGGGGGATCGTCACGAACACCGAGCGTGGCGGCCGGCCACTGAGGATCAGCCGGAGCACGGCGATATTGGACAGCACGATGTCGCCGATGACGATGCCGATCACCTGAACGATCTTGCCGATCCCCCTGATCCTCGGCTTGGGCGGCTCGAGCGCCACCACGGCCCAGCAGGCAAGGCTGGCGACGATGACGCCGAGCAGCACCTGGCCGACTCCGACGCCGCCCAGCAGCAGCCACATCGCGAGCAGCGCCAGCCACAACAGGGGGTAGGGCAGGATGCGTCTCATCGGCCCGCGCTCCCGCCGGCAGGGTCGAGCACGCCGCCGACATAGCCGGCCGGCATCTGCAGGTATTGGGCGGTCGCCTCCATGTAGCTCATCGCCGGTCCGGCCAGCACGGTCAGCAGCAGGCAGAGCCCGAGCAGCAGCATCACTGGCAGCAGCTCGACGGCGCGGACGCTGGGGACCGGCGCGTCATCGAAACTGACCCAGAAAATATTGATGCCCGCCCGCAGCAGCGCGATCGTGGCCGCGAGCCCCGAAACGATCAGCAGCGCCATCAGCACCCAGCTCCGCGTGGCGATGGGCGCGCCGGCCCCGAGCCCGTCGAGATTGAGCACGGCGCCGATCATGGCGAATTTGGCGAGGAAGCCCGACAGCGGCGGGATGCCGGCCAGCAGCAGGGCGCAGCCAGCGAAGGCGATGCTGAGGATTGCCAGCGTCCGCGGCGTGGCGACGCCGATTTCCTGGTCGTGCGCCGGTTCCTCATCGTCGCCGAAGGCTTCGAGGGTCACCGCCAGTACGTCGGACTCGGCACTGCGGCCGCGTTCCACCAGTTCGACCAGCAGGAAGAAGCAGGAGAGCGCCAGCGTCGAGCTCACCATGTAGTAGAGGGCCCCGGCGGTCACGCCGGCATTCTCGTAGCCGATCATTGCCAGCAGCGTCCCCGACGACACGAGTACGCTGAACCCTGCCATGCGTGCCATCCCCTGCGAGGACAGCACGCCGATGGTGCCGAAGGCGATGGTCGCCATCCCGCCATAGAGCAGCCATTGATCGCCGAAATGCGCCGACGGTCCGGCACCGTCGCCGAACAGCAGCAGCGACAGCCGGAGGATCACGTAGACCCCAACCTTGCTCATGATCGCGAACATCGCGGCGACGGGCGGGCTCGCCGCCGCGTAAGTGGTGGGCAGCCAGAAGCTCAGCGGCCACATGCCGGCCTTGACCAGGAACGCGATGCCGAGGATCGCGGCGCCCGCCTCAAGCAGCATGCGGTTCTCTTCGGGGACCAGCGGAATGCGGGTGGCGAGGTCGGCCATGTTGAGCGTGCCGGTGACGCCGTAGATGAGGCTCACCCCGATCAGGAACAGCGACGAGGTCGCGAGGTTGATCGCGATGTAGTGCAGCCCCGCCTTGACCCGCACGCTGCCCGACCCATGCAGCATCAAGCCGTACGAGGCCGCCAGCAGCACCTCGAAAAACACGAAGAGGTTGAACAGGTCGCCGGTGAGGAAGGCGCCGTTGATACCGACGAGCAGCAACTGGAACAGGCTGTGGAAGTGCTGGCCGGCGCGGTGCCAGCGGGCGATCGAAAAGACGATCGAGGCCAATGCCAATATCGAAGTCAGCGCCACCATGAGGGCGGACAGCCGGTCGGCGACCAGCACGATGCCAAACGGCGCCGGCCAGTCGCCCAGGCGGTAGGTGCTGAGGCTCGGTCCTCCAGCGTTGACGCTGACCAGCAGCCCAAGGGCCACGGCGAGCAGTGCGACGGTCGCCACGATATTGATGGTGAGCTTCAGTGTGTGGTGCCGGTCTTCGACCAGCACCAGCACCACTCCCGCAAGCAGCGGCAGCACGATCGGCAGGATCACCAGATGGTCGAGGAGGCCCGCCATGCTCAGCGCTCCCGTCCGTCGACATGGTCGGTGCCGGTCAGGCCGCGCGAGGCGAGCAGCACGACGAGGAACAGCGCCGTCATGGCGAACCCGATGACGATGGCCGTCAGCACCAGCGATTGCGGCACCGGATCGGCATAGGCGGCGGGATCGCCGGCAGCGTCGATGATGGGGGCGACGCCACTGCGCAGCCGGCCCATGCTGAAGATGAAGAGGTTGACCGCATAGGACAGCAGCGACAGCCCGATGATCACCTGGAAGCTGCGCGGCCGCAGCAGCAGCCAAACGCCCGATCCCGCAAGCACACCGATGCTGAGCGCCAGGATCGCTTCCATTACGGCGCCTCCACGGGGTCGGCCGCAACCGGCTCGGCAGGCTGCGGGCGGAACCGCGCGGGCTTGGCGCCGCGGAGGGATTGGTGGGCAATCGCGACGAGGATCAGCACCGTGGCGCCCACCACCAGCACGAACACGCCGAGGTCGAACAGCAGCGCACTCGCCATCGGCACTTTGCCGAGCAGCGGCAGCTCCAGATACTGGAAGCTCGAGGTGAGGAACGGATAACCGAACAGCCATGCGCCGGCGCCGGTCAGCAGCGCCAGCAGCAGCCCGGCCCCGATCCAGCGGGTCGGCAGGATGCGGAGCCGGTCTTCGACCCAGCGCGTGCCGCCGGCCAGATATTGCAGCACGAAGCCGATCGACATGGTGATCCCGGCAATGAAGCCGCCACCCGGCTGATCGTGGCCGCGCAGGAACAGATAGATCGCGAGCACGATGATGACAGGGAACAGCCAGCGCATGATGACCGAGGGCACAAACAGGAAGTCGGAGACGATCGAGCCTTCGGCGTCGGCGCTGCGCTGCGCCTCAAAGCCGCTCTGGATGGCCTGTTGCTCGGGACGCTCGATGCTGTCGGTGGCGGGACGGAAGCGTCGCAGCAGGGCGAACGTCGTCAGCGCAACGATGCCGAGCACGGTGATTTCGCCCAGCGTGTCAAAGCCGCGGAAATCCACCAGAATGACGTTCACCACATTGCGGCCGCCGCCCAGCGCGTAGGCGTTCTCGAGGAAGAATTTGGCGATGCTCTCAGGCGCGTCGCGGGTCATGACGGCATAGGCAATAACGGCCATACCGCCGCCGAACAGGCAGGCGAGGACCACGTCCCGCACGCGGCGGAAGCGCGCGCTGCGGGACCGTGCCACATCGATATTGGCGTCCTCGGAGCGCTTGGGCAGCCACCGCAGTCCGAGGAGGATCAGGACGGTGGTCACGACCTCGACCAGCAGTTGCGTCAGCGCCAGATCGGGCGCCGAGAACCACACGAAGGTGATCGAGGTGGCAAGCCCGGCGCCGCCCATCAGCATCAGCGCCACGAGCCGGTGATATTTGGCCTGCACTGCCGCGCCGACGGCGCAGATCATGCCGATCACCCAGACCAGTGCGAGCGCCCAGTCGGCGCCGTCGAGCGACAGTTTTGTCGGGCCAAGGCCGCCCAGCAGCGGCACGGCGCCGGCGAGAATCGCCACGCCGACGAGGATCGCCAGCTGCGGCTGCAAGCGTCGCGTGCCGAACAGCCGCTCGAGTGCCTTGGCCCATTGCACCGACAACAGGATCAGCAGGCGCTCGAAGGTGCGGGGACCGATCAGATCGCGGATCAGCGGCGGCCCATCGATGCCTTTCGCCAGATAGCGCTGCAAGGCGAGATAGAGCAAGATTCCACCGGCAAGCGCGCCCATGCTCATCAGCAGCGGCGTGGTGAAGCCGTGCCACACGGCGAGGCTGTAATACGGCGTATCGGCCCCCAGAACCGACAACACGGCCGCGCCGAGATAGGGCCCGATGGCGATGCCGGGGATGATCCCGACCAACAGGCAGATCAGCACCAGGATTTCGATCGGCCGCCGCATCAAGGCCGGCGGTTCATGCGGCGTGCGATCCAGCGTGGTGGGCGGCGGACCGAAGAACACGCCGTGGATGAAGCGCAGCGAATAGGTCACGGCGAACAGGCTCGCTACCACCGCGCCGGCCGGCAGCGAGATATCGACGAACGGGTTGGCGTTCTTGATGGCGGTCTCGGCGAAGAACATTTCCTTCGAGAGAAACCCGTTGAGCAGCGGCACGCCCGCCATCGCCGCGGCAGCCACCATCGCGAGCGTCGCGGTGAACGGCATGAAGCGGATCAGGCCGCTGAGCCGGCGGATATCGCGGGTGCCGGTTTCGTGATCGATGATGCCAGCCGCCATGAACAGCGACGCCTTGAAGGTCGCGTGATTGGCGATGTGAAAGATGGCGGCGACGAGGGCGAGGGGCGAACTCATGCCGATCAGCGTCGTGATCAGGCCGAGGTGGGCTGATGGTCGAGTACGCCAGCAGCCCCTTGAGGTCCTGCTGGAAGATGGCGGAGAAGGCCCCGATCAGGAGCGTGGCGAGCCCGACATAGGTGACGATCCAGAGCCAGGCATCGGTTCCCGCCATCACCGGCCAGAGCAGCACCAGCAGAAACACACCCGCCTTCACCATGGTGGCGGAGTGGAGGTAGGCCGACACGGGCGTCGGCGCCGCCATCGCCCGCGGCAGCCAGAACTGGAACGGAAACTGCGCGCTCTTGGTAAACGCCGCCAGCAGCACCAGCAGCAGCGTCGGCAGATAGAGCGGATGATTGCGGATGGTGTCGCCCGAGCCCAGCACGACGTCGAGATCGTAGCTGCCGACGATGTGGCCGATAAGCAGCATGCCGGCGAACAGCGCCAGCCCGCCGGCGCCGGTCACGATCAGGGCCATGCGCGCGCCGTCGCGGGCGTTGGAATTATTGTGCCAGTAGCCGATCAGCAGGAAGGAAAAGACCCCGGTCAGTTCCCAGAAGATCGCCAGCTGGATCAGATTGCCCGACAGCACGATGCCCAGCATCGAGCCCATGAAGGCGAGAAAGAACGAAAAGAACCGCGGCACCGGATCCTTGGGCGACATGTAGTAGCGGGCATAGAGAACGACGAGAAAGCCGATCCCGGTGATCATCACGGTGAACAGCCAGGAGAGGCCGCTGAGCCGCAGGATGAGGTTCAGCCCAAGGCTCGGCAGCCAGACGATCTCGTGGCGAATAACTTCGCCAGCCGAGATCTGAGGGTAACTCCACAGCGCAACGGCAAGGCCGAAGAGCGCAACCAGCCCCGCCAGCATCGCCGCAGGGGTGCGTGCGCCGGTCGGAATCAGCCCCAGGACCAGGCTGCCGACAAATGGCGCAGCGATCAGGGCAAGGAGCATCATGCGCTCGACATCCTCCGCTGGGTCTCCTTTGCTGGGACAGCATCTGCAACAGGCAGGCCGGGCTATAATGGTCGACAGGGCCACCAAGAATCAACGGTCGTCGCCAATGCCGGGTGCATCCTATGGTAGCATCGGACGATCGCGGGTTAACACGAAACAGGGTGTCGACGATGTCGCGCCCGCCACGCTGGACGGCTCTAGATCACCAGCAGCGGCGAGCCGCTCCGGACGTTGGCGTACAGATGGATGATGTCCTGCGGCAGCAGGCGGACGCAGCCGCTCGACACTGCCTGGCCGATGGCGCGCTCATCGGGGTTGCCGTGGATGCGGTACAGTGTGTCGGTGTTGCCCTGGTGGATATAGAGCGTGCGCGGCCCCAGCGGATTGTCCGGCCCCGGCGCCATGCCGAAGCGGTACGGCTCGAGTTCCGGCTGGCGAACGATCATGTCTGATGGCGGCGTCCAGGTCGGCCATTCGCGCTTATAGGCAATGTGGGCGCTGCCCGACCACGCAAACCCCTCGCGGCCGATGCCCACGCCGTAGCGCGTCGCCCGGCCATTGTCCTTGACGTGGTAGAGCAGCCGTTCCGTCGTATTGACGACGACGGTCCCCGGCGCCTGGCCGGTCGGGTCGGCGACGTCTTGCCGCCAATAGCGCTCGGCAACCAGCTCGATTTGCGACCGGCGGACGAAATACGGCCCATCCTCGAGTGCCGCGTACATGGCGAGCACCTCCGGCGACACTTTCGAGGGTGTCGCCGCGACGCGGGCGCCGCCAAGATCGGAGCCCACGGTGGCGCAGCCCGCCAGCATCGACGCGGCGAGGCTTGCTCCACCCATGACAAAGGCCCTGCGACCCATCTGCGGCACGTGCATCGTCGTCTCCAAACGCAAGCAAAGCGGCGCCCTCGCCCCCATCATCGGGCGGGAACAGCGGCAGACTGTTAGGTCAATAATGCTGACATAACACATGAGGGACCGCTTGGCACCCTGCCGGATCGCCTCCCGGCGTAAATTGACTGTTCAACGTTCCAGAACGATCCGGCTGGTACCGGCTGGGCGCCAAGTGGGCGCCATGCGGGCGTCAGGCAGCGGGGATCACGCGCCGCCGGGACTTCACAATCGGGGCTCGAACCGGCGCCGGCACATCGATCGGGTGGGCCGTCGACAGCCTGGCACCCGCTGCGGTCTTGTCCCGCAGACCCGCGCCGCACGATCGGCGCACGATCAGCTCCGGCACGTGCACAAGCCGGGTCGGCGTCCACTCGGCCGGCTTTGCCAGATGCTTGAACAGGAGTTCCGCGGCCTGCATCCCGAGGCTGCGTGCCGGCTGGCTCATCACGGTCAGGAACGGGTCGATCACTGCGGCGAGGACGAAATCATCGAAACACGCCAGCGCGACATCCTCGGGGATCGAGATGTCGAGGCCCCGCGCGGCCTCGATGACGCTGAGTGCAAGGAAGTTGTTGGAGGCGACGATCGCAGTGGGTCGCGTCCGCCGGGGCAAGGAGAGCATGCGCTGGGCACTCTCCAGTCCGCCCCGGAAGGCGTAGGTGCCATTCATCACATGCAGCGTTTCGGCGGCCACGCCTGCCGCACCGAGGGTGGCGAGAAAGCCTTTGACGCGCTCGCGCGATTCGAAATCGTCGGGCGGGCCGTTGATGAGGCCGACGCGGCGGTGCCCCAGCGACACCAGATGTTTGGTGAGCCCAACGATCCCGGCATAGACGTCGCCTCGCACGACGTCGGTGCGGATGCCGCGATGCTCGGGGCCGATGAGAACAAAAGGATAGCCGGCAGCGACGAGCCGCTTCAACGGCCGCCCGGCCGGCGCGTTGATCAGCAGGCCCTCGACGCGATTGCCAAGCATGGTCTTGACGAGCGCATCTTCGTGCGCCTCGGAGTCCCCGATGTCGCCGATCACCAGTGAGTAGCCTGCCGCCTGGGCGGCCTCTTCCGCACCGCTCGCCACCGCAGTCCAGTAAGGATTGCCAAGATCGCCCACCAGCAGGCCAATGGTGCGGGTGCGCCCGGTGAGGAGGCCCCGCGCCAACGCGTTGGGGATGTAGCCCAGGTCGTCGATGGCCGCCTGAATGCGCGACCGCGTAGCGGGCAGCACGCGGTCCGACCCATTGAGGACGCGCGACACGGTCATCGCCGTCACGCCAGCCCGCGCGGCCACGTCCTGTATCGTCGCCCTGCCAGCCCGGCTCACTTTTTCGCCCATCCCCAACCTTGGTCTCATCCTGTCGTGCCCCTGTTCAAACTGCAATGGCTTGACACGAACACCATGACCCATGTTACGCATAACATGGCCCGATGCAATGTTACGCGTAACACGACATGCAAAGATGTTACGCATAACATGGGCGCGACCGGGAGGTCGTCCTAGAAGCTGCCAGAAGGAGGAGTTACAAATGGCGGTCCTTTCGAATCCGATATTCACAGGGGCGACCAAGGCATTGGGTCTTGCGGCCCTGCTGTCGCTGTCAACCTGGTCCGGCGCTGCGCTGGCGCAAGATCCGGTCACCCTGACTATCTGGGCCGGCAACTACACGCCGAGCCGGCTGCTGCCGATCAACAACGATCCCAATGCGCCCAAGAAAATCGGCATCGACGACGTCGTTGCCGCTTACGAGGCCGCCCATCCGAACGTCTCGATCCAGCTCATCGCGCAGCCGATCACCGCCGACGCGCGGCGTTGGATCGTCACGCAGCTGACCGGCGGCGTCGCGCCCGATATCATCTGGAACCAGCCCGACTGGGCCGCCGAGGACTATCGCAAGTCCTGGCTCGTGCCGCTGACGGACTATCTCGACAAGCCCAATCCCTACGTCGCTGCGGGCCAGCCCGGCAGCGAGAAGTGGCATGATCTGTTCATGCCGGCCATCGATGTGTGGCGCGCCGCCGACGACAACCTCTACGTCGTGCTCGGCGATCAGGTGCAGGTCGGCCTCTACTACAACAAGGATCTGCTGGCTAAGGCCGGCGTCACCGAGCCGCCGCGCACCTGGGAAGACATGATGGCGGCCGCCGAGAAGGTGAAGGCGATCGGCGCTTTCCCGTTCGCGGAATCGGGCAACAATCTCGACCAGCTCACCTGGGTGTCGGGCTGGCTCACCAACTTCTACTACTACAGCAAGATCGGCACCTACGACACCGACGGCGACGGCGTGCTCAGCAAGGTCGAGATGGCCAACGCCGTCAAGGCCGGAACCTACTCGTTCAACGACAAGGAAAACCGCGAGCGGCTCGAGCAGCTGAAGCGCTTTGCCGGCTACTGGCAGCCGGGTGCGCTGGCCGCCGACATGAACACGGCGACCCGTCTGTTTGTTTCGGGTCGCGCGGCGATGCTGATCTCGGGCACATGGAGCCTCGAAACCATCCAGACCGACCCGCAGCGCAACTTCGACTTCGACGTGTTCTACATGCCGCGTGTCGACTCAAAAACCTCGCCCGACATCGCCGACGATGTGCCGCTCACCAACAAGGCGGCCGGCTATGGCCAGTTCCAGTTCTCGGTCGTCCAATCGACGGTCGAGCGCGGCACGGCCGACGCGGCGTTCGACTTCCTGATGTACGCCACCGCGCCGCAGAATCTGGGGCCGATGGTGGTCGAGACCGGGCTCGCACTGCCGGCCGTCAAGGGCGCCGAATCGAACCCGGGCCTTGAGAAGTTCGCCGAGTCTGTGGGCTATCCGGCGGCGCCCTTCCAGGAGGACGATTCGATGTTCGATTTCGAGTTCGCGCAGAAGTTCCTCGCGATCACCTCGCCCTATCTCGGCGGTACGCAGACGCTCGACGACACCGTCACCCGCCTCGATGCCGAACTGCAGGCTGCGGCGACCCGCGTGCTGGCGGAATAATCGATGAGCATGCAGCCGATGGCGCCTGTCGCAGCCATCCAGAACCCACCGATGCGCGCCCTCGTGCGCATCGGCAAGGCCTGGCCGATCTATCTGCTGATCCTGCCGGCCTTCGTGCTGCTGGGCGTGTTCAGCTACTTCCCGTTTCTGTCGGCCTTCTATCACAGCCTGTTCGACTGGGACGGCGTGAACCAGCGCTATGTCGGCCGCGCCAATTTCCAGGCGATGTTCGGCGACGAGGTGCTGGCCGCGGCGGTCCCCAACATCGCCATCCTCACCGCGATGGGCGTGTTCTTCGCCATGACGCTGCCGCTGATCGCAGCGGAGGTTCTGTTCAACCTGCGCTCGCAGGTCTCGGCCGCCGTCTACCGCTACCTCTTCACCATTCCGCTCGTGATGCCGTGGGTGGTGACGGTGCTGATCTGGCAGTTTCTCTATGACCCGATCGACGGCCCGATCAATGGCATCCTCAGCGCGCTCGGTCTCGGACAGTTCGCGCGCGCCTGGCTCGCCGATCCGACCACTGCCATCTATGCGATCGGCATGCTCGGCGGCGGCGGCACCGGCGTCGGCTTCCCGTTCGTCGCGGGTCTCAATCTGCTGATCTATCTGGCCGGGCTCAACAGCATCTCGCGCGAGGTCATAGATGCGTCGCGCCTCGATGGCGTCAGCACCGTGCAGCGTTTCTTCATGATCGACCTGCCGCTGATCCGCGGCCAGATCCGCACCATCCTCGTCCTCACCATCATCACCCAGATCCAGGCCTTCCAGACCATCATCCTGCTGACCCGCGGCGGGCCGGGCTATTCGACCATGGTGCCGGGCATGGCCATGTACCAGAACGCCTTCGAGTTCGGGCGCATGGGCTACGCCTCGGCCATCGGCGTCGTGCTCTTCATCGTGATGATCCTGATCACCGTGCTCTCGCTCAACCGGTTTCGGTCTCCCACCGAGGAGGACCAGCCATGAGCGTCACCGCGAGTCCCGCCGGCAAGCGCAGGCGTCCGCTGCCGGAGCTGTTAGCGCAGGCAGACCTCGGCAAGCACGCCTTCCTCATCTTCGCCGCGCTTCTCACCTACGCGCCGTTCTGGATCATGTTCACCGTGTCGTTCAAGGATCAGGCGCAGTTCTTCCATGGCGTCTGGCAGCTCGATTTCCCGATGCATTTCGAGAACTATGCGCGCTCGGCCTCGGTGGTTGGCCGATACATCTTCAACAGCATCTTCGTGACGCTGACGACGATCGTTGGCGTGGTGGTGTTCTCCAGTCTCGCGGCGTTCGCCTTTGCCCGCTACCGCTTCCCCGGCAAGAGCCTGCTGTTCTGGCTCATCATCAGCCTGCTGATGGTGCCGAGCGTCCTCACCATGGTGCCCGCCTTTGTGCTGGTGAAGCAGCTGGGCCTGCTCAATTCGCATTGGGGCCTCATCCTGCCGGGCATTGCGAGCAACCAGGTGTTCGCCATCTTTCTGTTGCGCGGCTTCATGGCCTCGCTGCCCGAAGAACTGTTCGAGGCGGCGCGGATCGACGGCGCCAGCATCTTCCACTGTTACTTCCACATCGCGCTGCCGCTGTCGCGGCCGATCCTGAGCGTCGTGGTCATCACCACGCTGCTCAGCAGCTGGAACGATTTCATCTGGCCGCTGCTCATCATCAGCAACGACGCTCTGCGCACCGTGCCAATTGGACTGGCGTTCTTCCAGACGCAGTTCACCACCGACTACGGGCCACTCATGGCCGGCTACGTCATCTCGTCCCTGCCGCTGCTCCTCGTCTTCATCCTCACCTCGCGTGAGTTCATTCGGGGTCTGACGGCCGGTGCGGTCAAATTCTAGAGGCGGCAGGTCAAGCCGCAGGAGGGTTCTTGTGTTCAACATAACGAGTTGCAAGTGCGAGTACGCGGTCAATCCGCTGGGCATCGGCACACGCACGCCACGACTGTCCTGGATCGCATCGTCCGATCGGCGCTCGCAGGTTCCCGCTGCCTACCAGGTGCTGGTCGCGTCCTCCGAGGACGCGCTGGCTCAGGGCAGGGGCGATCTGTGGGACACCGGTCGCGTCGAGGGCGCACCGCCCGCGCATGTGGTGTACGCTGGCAAAGCCCTCGCGAGCGCCCAGCGCGCCCATTGGACCGTCCGCCTCTGGGATGCGGATGGCGGCGTCAGCACTGCTCCGCAAGCCCCGTGGTTCGAGCTGGCTCTCCTCGACGAGTCCGACTGGGAGGCCGAGTGGATCGGCTTTCCTGCCGGCCGCAATGGCCGGGCGCTCTACTTCAAGTCGATCTTCGAGATCGACCGTCCGGTCGCCCGCGCCCGCGCCTATGTGGCGGGGATCGGCTGGCACGAATTCCGGATGAACGGCCACAAGATCGGCGACGCCGTACTCGAGCCGGCGCAAACCGCTTTCGACAAGCGTGTGCTTTACGTCACCCATGACGTGACGACCGCCATCCAGCAGGGCGGCAATGTCGTTGGCGCCATCGTTGGTCACGGCTGGTACGGCGCGCCCAAGCTGATCGTGCAGCTCGACATCGAGTTCGAGGACGGGACGCGCAAGCAGGTGCTGACCGGCCGGCAGGTTGTCGGCAACAAGTTCTGGAGCGTCACCACCGGGCCCATCGTCGAGAACAGCATTTTCGACGGCGAAGTCTACGATGCCCGCCTCGAAAAGGCGGACTGGGACACCTCCAATCAGCTCATGGACCCAGGCGGCACAACCTGGTGGATGGCCATGGCGGGCGACGGCCCCGGCGGCGTGCTGGTGCCGCAGATCATGGAGCCGATCCGCGTCGTCGAGACGCGCCGTCCGCTCAAGCTCAGTGAACCTAAGCCCGGTGTGTTCGTCTTCGATGGCGGCCAAAACCTCGCGGGCTGGGCCCAGATCGAGGTCGAAGGCGAGCCCGGCACGGTGGTGACGCTACGCTTCGCCGAATCGCTTTACGCCGATGGCACCGTCAACCAGGAGAATCTGCGCGGCGCCATGGCGCGCGACGTCTACACCCTCAAGGGTGGCGGCCGCGAGCTCTGGGAGCCGTCGATGACCTATCACGGCTTCCGTTTCGTCCAGGTCGAGGGTTTTCCGGGCACGCCGACGCTCGACAGTCTGCGCATCCGCATGGTGCGCAGCGACGTCGCCCGGGCCGGTGACTTCAAGTCTTCCGTTCCCCTGCTCAACCGCATCCATGACGCGGTGATGTGGACCGAGATGTCGAACCTCCACGGTGTGCCGACCGACTGCCCGCAGCGCGACGAGCGCATGGGCTGGCTCAACGACATGGCGGCGCGCAGCGAGGAGCTCGTCCACAATTTCGACGTCTCGCGCTTCCTGCCCAAATGGATGGACGACATCGCCGACGCGCAGGATCCGCGGACCGGCGCGATCTCGTGCACGGCCCCCTTCCGCTGGGGCAGCCGCCCGGCCGATCCGGTCTCGGTGTGCTATCTGCTGATCCCGTGGCTGCTCTATCGCCACTACGGCGACACCACCACCATGGCGCGCCACTTCGACGGCATGCGCGGCTGGGTCGACTATCTGACGTCGCGGGCTCCGGGCCACATTGTCGACTACAGCTATTATGGCGACTGGGCGCCTCCCATCGACCAGGGCGTTGCCGACAGCATCGGCAGTTCGGCCGTGGCCAAGAACACGCCCGGCACGCTGATCTCCACCGCCCACTACTACTACGCCGCCGTACTGCTCGTGCGCATGGCCAAGGTCATCGGCCGCACTGCGGAGGCGGCGGAATATGACGCCCTCGCCAAGACCATCCACCGCGCCTTCAACGACACGTTCTGGAACGAAGGCAAGGGCGTCTACGGCACCGGCAATCAGGCGTGCAATTCCATCGCGCTCTACATGGGCCTCGTGCCGGCCGATCGGCGCCAGCGCGTCTTCGACGCGATGGTCGCCGACATCGAGGCGCAGGGCTTCCGTCTCACCACCGGCAACCTCTGCACCAAATACATCCTCGAGGTGCTGGCCGATGAGGGGCGGCTCGATGTTGCGCTCAGGATCGCGACCCAGACCAGCTATCCGAGTTGGGGATACATGTTCGAGCGCGGCGCCACCACGATGTGGGAGCGCTGGGAAGAGGCGACCGGGGGCGGCATGAACTCCCACAATCACCCCATGTATGCCTCGATCGGCGCCTGGCTGCACCGGCGTCTGGCGGGCGTCCGACTCGACGACGCAGCAATTGCGGCATCCGACTTCGTCGTCGCCCCGCCGGTGCTCGACGATCTGGCATCCGCGTCGTCGACCCTCGCGACCGTCCGTGGCAATGCAACCGCGTCATGGACGCGCGACGGCGGGACGCTGACGCTCGATGTCGAGGTGCCCGCCGGCACGACTGCCCTCGTGCAGTTGCCAAAACTCTCGAGCAGCAGCCGCCTGTCCGAGGGTGGCAGCGGCCTTGCTGGTGGGGCGAGCGGTGCCGGCATTGCGTCGGTCGAGGAGACCTCGCGCGCCTTCAACGTCCGCGTTGGCGGCGGCTCATTCCATTTTTCCGTCGCGGCCGCCTGACCGGCCGCGACCTCCTATTGCTGTGAGTTCCCTATGAAGATCGTCGACCTCGAAATCCATGATTTGCGCTTTCCCACGTCGCAGGCGCTCGATGGCTCCGATGCCATGAACCCCGATCCCGACTACTCGGCCGCCTATGTCATCCTCAAGACCGATACCGCTCATCAGGGGCACGGGCTGAGCTTCACCATCGGCCGCGGCAACGAAATCGTGTGCGCCGCAATCACCGCGCTCGCCTCGCGCGTGAAGGGCCTCGATCTGGGCTGGATACGCGACGATCCTGGCCGGTTCTGGCATCACCTGACCGGCGACAGTCAGTTGCGCTGGATCGGTCCCGACAAGGGCACCATCCATCTCGCCACCGCTGCGATCGTCAACGCCGCCTGGGACCTGCTGGCCAAGCAGGCGGGCAAGCCGGTGTGGCGTCTGCTGGCCGAGATGACGCCGCAGGAGTTGGTCAAGATCATCGACTTCCGCTACCTCACCGATGCTCTCACGCCGGACGAGGCGCTGCGCATCCTCGAGCGCGCGCAGACCGGCAAGGCCGCCCGCATCGCGACGCTCGAGGCCGAGGGCTATCCCGCCTACACCACGTCCGCGGGCTGGCTCGGCTACTCGCCGGAAAAGCTCGAGCGCCTGGCCCGCGAAGCGCTCGCCGAAGGCTTTACCCGCTTCAAGATGAAGATCGGCGGCAGTCTCGCCGACGACATCAATCGGCTCGAAATCCTGCGCCGCGTCATCGGTCCGGACCACATGGTGCTGATCGATGCCAACCAGGTCTGGGAGACGCAGCAGGCGATCGACTGGGTCAAGGCGCTCAGCCGCTTCAACCCGTATTTCATCGAGGAGCCGACCAGTCCCGACGACGTCGAGGCGCACCGGACTATCCGGGAGGCCGTCGCGCCGATCAAGGTCGCAACCGGTGAAATGTGCCAGAACAGAATCGTGTTCAAGCAGTTCATCACCCGCGGCGCCCTCGACATCGCGCAGGTCGATGCCTGTCGCCTCGGCGGCCTCAACGAGGTGTTCAGCGTCATGGTCATGGCGGCCAAATACGGCGTGCCGGTATGGCCGCATGCGGGCGGCGTCGGCCTCTGCGAATATGTGCAGCATCACTCGATGATCGACTATCTCGTGATCTCGGGGACCAAGGAGGAGCGGGCGCTCGAATATGTCGATCATCTGCATGAGCACTTCGTCGATCCCTGCGTGATCCGCAATGCCTGCTACATGCCGCCGTCGCGGCCCGGCTTCTCGATCGAGATGAAGGCCGCATCGATCGCCGGCAATCAGTTCGCCGCAAGCTGAGCGGAGCGCCCCATGATCTCCGCCTCCTTGCGGCGTCAAGTCGCGCAGACGACCTTACGCATCCCGGCCTTCGGTTTCGGCGGCGCCCATCTGGGGGAGCGCTTCGGGCTCGTCGACGAACAGATCTCACGCGCCACGCTCGACAGCGCGTGGCAGGTCGGCGTGCGCCACTACGACACCGCGCCGTTTTACGGGCGCGGTCTGTCCGAGCACCGGATCGGCGGCTTCCTCCGCACCAGGCCGCGCAGCGAATTCACCATCAGCACCAAGGTGGGGCGGGTCCTGCGCCGCCCGCCCGATCCACCCAGCTTCGATCGCTCACCGTGGGTCGGCGGACTCAATTTCGATTTCGATTTCGACTACAGCTATGACGGCCTCATGCGGTCCTACGAACAGTCGCTGCAGCGGCTGGCGCTCGACACCGTCGACGCCCTCGTTATCCACGATCTCGACGAAGGGTTTCACGACCCCGAGGCGCTTAAATCCCATACGCGACAGTTGCTCGATAGCGGCATCAGGGCACTGGAGCAGCTGAAGCGCTCCGGCGACATCAAGGCCATCGGCATCGGCATCAACACCGACGCCGCCCTCAACCAGACCGCCCCCCGTATCCCCGTCGATTTCTGCCTCGTAGCGATGCCCTACACCCTCCTCGACCAGGGGAGTCTTCACCTGGGCATGGCCCGCTGCCTGCGCGATGGCGTTTCGGTCATCATCGGCTCCCCCTTCGCCTCCGGCATCCTCGCCACCGGGTCGCAGGTCACAACCCCGCAATATGCCTATTCGCAGGCCACGCCGGAAATCCGGGAACGGGTTCAGAGACTCGAGTCCGCCTGCGCGGCCCACGGCGTGCCGCTTACTGCCGCCGCCCTGCAGTTCGTCCTGGCGCACCCCGCCGTGGTGTCGGTCGTCCCCGGAGCGGCAAGGCCAAATGAGATCGAGGAGAACGCCAAGGCTCTCCGGGTCCGCATCCCGCCGGCATTCTGGGGCGACCTCAAGGCCGAGCGCCTGATCGCGGAAGACGCCCCCGTGCCCGATTGAGATTCTGACCTAAGCCAGCAGCCACTCGTGCTCGGGCGCATTGTGGAATTTCCACGTGCGGCGGGGGCCGGCCATGACGTTGAGGTAATAGAGATCGTAGCCGTGCACCGCCGCTACCGGGTGGTAGCCGCGCGGCACCAGCGTCACGTCGCCATCCTCGATCACCAGCGCCTCGTCGAGGCTGCGATCGTCGGTGTAGACGCGCTGCATGGCAAAGCCCTGCGGCGGGTTGAGGCGGTGGTAGTAGGTCTCCTCGAGCGCCGATTCGTGCGGCAGGTTGTCGGTGTCGTGCTTGTGCGGCGGATAGGATGAGGTGTTGCCGCCGGGCGTGATGACCTCGACCACCAGCAGCGAATGCGCCGCCTCCGTCTCGGGCAATATGTTGGTGACGTAGCGGGTGTTGCTCCCCTTGCCGCGGGTGATCTGCGCCGGGATATCGATCACCCGCGCCGGATAGTCGCCGCCACCGGGCCCGGAGCAGCCGGCAAGCTCGAGCCGCGTCGTCGCCGTCACGCGCCAGTCGGTGTGTGGCGGCACATAGACGGCAACCGGCGGCCCCTCGAACGGGCTCATGCGCCCGCCGAGTTCGCCGAAATCCTTGTCGCCCACCGTGACCCGACCCTTGCCGCTGACGAACACCAGGCAGAGCTCGCGCTCGCCGGAATTGTCGTGCGCCGACCTCCCCGGCTCAAGCGTATCGACCTCGAACCCGACATAAATCCAGCCGGCGCTCTGCGGCGACACGATGATGTGGCCGTCGGCCGGCCGCTTGACCCTGAGCTCGCTCATTTGGGAAAACCCTGCGTCTCGACGGTGTAGCCGGCGGCGCTCATCACCCGCATCAGTTCCTGGTGGCCGACCCGCGCCATGCGAAACGGCGGATTCTTCTTCGGGTCCTGCTCGGCCTCGACCACGAACCAGCCCTCGTAGCCATAGTCGGCAAAGCGCTGGACGATCGCGCCGAAATCGAGCGAGCCGTCGCCGGGCACGGTGAAGGCCCCCAGTGCCACCGCATCGAGGAACGATTGCCTGCTGCGGTCGAGCGCATCGACCACCGGCCGGCGGATGTCCTTCACATGCACATGATTGATGCGCGCATGGTGGTTGTCGATGGCCCTGAGCACATCGCCGCCGGCAAACGCCAGATGCCCCGCATCGAGCAGCAGCGGTATCCCCGGCCCGGACGCCGCCATGAAAGCATCGAGCTCCGGCTCGGTCTCGACCACCGCCGCCATATGGTGATGATAGCTCAGCGGCATGCCCTGTTCGGCGCACCACTCGCCGAACGCCGTAACCGTCTTGGCATAGACCCGCATCTCGTCGCCACTCAGCTTCGGCTTGGTCGCCAGCGGCTTCGATCGATCGCCCTGGATCGAGCGGCCGACTTCGCCATAGACGATGCAGGGCGCGTTCACCGCCTTGAACAGCTCGATCATGGGCGCGATGCGGTCCTTGTTGGCCGCGATGTCCTCGTTGACCAGCGTCCCCGAGAACCATCCCCCGCAGAGCGTCACATCGGCGGCGCGGAGGATCGGCAGCATGACGGCTGGATCGTCCGGAAAGCGCCGGCCCTTCTCCCTGCCGGTGAAGCCGGCCGAGCGCGACTGGCGCAAACACTCTTCGAGCGACACATCGTCGCTCAGTTCCACCAGATCGTCGTTCCACCAGGCGATGGGCGACATGCCGAGTTTGGCCTTCATTCGTCTGTTCCTCTGTCTCTCAGTCGGCGGTCCTCACCTGCGAAGCGGGGGGGGACCATGCGAAGCATGGTGGAGGGGGCGAGACTGAACTCGGTGCCTGTGGCCGCCCCCTCCACCGCCTCCGGCGGTCCCCCTCCCCCGTAAACGGGTGAGGATCGCCGACTGCAAATCCGGGCACTTACAATTTTTGCCCCTTCAGCGCTTCCTCATATTCCCTGCGTGCCGCATTGACCTGCGGCCGAACGCTGACTTCGGGCACCGCGACGTCCCACCACGTCCCACCCGCCTCCGTCGCAATCAGCGGATCGGTGTCGATCACCAGCACCGTGGTGCGATCCACTCCAGCCGCCTCCGCCAGCCCGGCCTCGAGCTCCGCGATCGACGCCACCTTGCGCGACCACGCCCCCATCGACGCCGCATGCATCGCGAAATCGATCTCGGGCAGCACCTCGTGCTTGGTGTCCTTCAGCAGATTGTTGAAGTTCGCCCCGCCGGTCGCCATCTGCAGCCGGTTGATGCAGCCAAAACCGCGATTGTCTAGAACGACGATCGTCAGCTTCTTGACCAGCATCACCGAGCTCGCGATCTCGGAGTTCATCATCATGTAGCTGCCGTCGCCCAGCATCACGATTACATCGTCATCGGGCTTCGCCAGCTTCACGCCGAGCCCGCCGGCGATTTCGTAGCCCATCGTCGAGTAGCCATACTCCATGTGGTACGAGCCCGGCGCGCCCGCCGGCCAGAGCTTATGCAGTTCCCCCGGTAACCCACCCGAGGCACACACCAGCGTTGCGCCCGAGCCACGCGCGCGATGCACCGCGCCGATCACCTGCGCGTCCGAGGGCAGGGCGTTGGTCGGATCGGTCACCGCCGTCGCCTGGCCCAGCCAATGCGCCTTCGCCGACTTCGCCGTCGCCTGCCAGGCATCACTCGCATGCCAGTTGCCGAGCTTGCCATCGAGCAGATCGAGCCCGATCTTCGCATCGGCAACCAGCGGCAGAGCGCGGTGCTTGTACGCATCGAACGCCTGCGTGTTGAGCCCGACAATCGTCACGCCATCGGCCTTGAACAGCGCCCACGACCCGGTGGTGAAATCCTGCATGCGCGAGCCGACGGCCAGCACGAGGTCGGCCTGCTCCGCTAACAAATTCGACGCCGACGAGCCGGTCACCCCAACCGAGCCCATGTTCAGCGGATGGTCATGCGGCAGCGACGATTTTCCGGCATTGGTCTCCATCACCGGCACGCCATGCCGCTCGGCAAACGCCCGCAACCCTTCCGCTGCTTCGGAGTAGAGCACGCCGCCGCCGGCGATGATCACCGGCTTCTGCGCCGCGCGGATCGCTGCCACCGCGGCTTCGAGTTCGCGCGCATCGGGCTGCGGCCGCCGCGGATGCCAGATGTGCTCCGCAAAGAACGCCTCGGGATAGTTGAACGCTTCGGCCTGGACGTCCTGGCACAGCGCCAGCGTCACCGGCCCGCACTCGGCCGGGTCGGTCAGCACCTGCATGGCGCGGTTCAGCGCATTGATGATCTGTTCGGGCCGCGTGATGCGGTCGAAATAGCGGCTCACCGGCCGGAACACATCGTTGGCGCTCACCGTACCGTCGCCAAAGCTCTCGACCTGCTGCAGCACCGGATCGGGCGCGCGGTTGGCGAACACATCGCCCGGCAGCAGCAGCAGTGGCAACCGGTTCACATGCGCCAGCGCCGCCGCCGTCACCATGTTGGTGGCGCCCGGCCCGATCGAGGAGGTCACCGCCATCATGCGGCGCCGAAAACTCGCCTTGGCGAAGGCGATGGCCGCATGCGCCATGCCCTGCTCATTGTGCGCCCGATAGGTCGGCAACTCGTCCCGAATTTGGTACAGCGCCTCGCCCAGCCCGGCCACATTACCGTGCCCGAAAATCGCGAACACCCCGCCAAACAGCGGCACGGTCTTGCCGTCGATCACGGTCTTCTGCCGCGTCAGAAACTTCGCGACCGCCTGCGCCATCGTCAGGCGAATGGTATTGCTCATTGTATTCCCTCCTCGAGTGCCGGCAGAGTTGGCTCACCCCTCATCCGTCTCGGCTTCGCCGAGCCACCTTCTCCCACAAGGGGAGAAGGGAAGTCTGCCACATCGGTTGCCGCCCCTCCCTTCTCCCCTTGTGGGAGAAGGTGCCCGAAGGGCGGATGAGGGGGGAGCCACACGCTCGGGGCCTCAGTCACTTCTGCCAAACCTCAACGAGTGCCTCGAACTTCCGCGCCATGTCATCCACAGCCTGCGCGTCGCTCATCGTGCCCGCCAGCCAGCTCCGCGCCGCCCCAGCGAATATCGTCCGCCCAACCGCAAATCCCTTCACGCTCCATGCCGCGCGCGCCGCCTTGAAACTGCGTTCCAGTTGCTCCAGCGGCGCCTCGAGCCCCAGCAGCACCACGCCGCGACACAGTGGATCACGCGTCGCGATCACGTTGTCGATCGCCGCCCACGCCGCCGTGCTCGCCTGCGGCTCCAGCTTCCACCAGTCCGGCTTCAGTCCTGCATCGTAGAGTTCGGTCAACGCCCTCGCGATGGTCCCATCGTCGAGCCCGCCGTGCTTACCGGCAATGATCTCGATCAGCACCTCGCGACCGACCTTGCGCCCGGCCTCATAAGCTTGCCGCAGATGCTCGATCTGGTCGGCCTTCAGTTCCGGCGGATCGTCCGGATGGTAGAAGCACAGCACCTTGATCGTGTGGTCGACCGGCCATTCGACCAGCCGGCTGCCGACGTCCGGCGAGAACTCGAAGCGCAGTGGCCGCGAGCCCGGCAGCTCCAGCGGCTTCGCGACCCACAGCCCCGCCGCCTCGGCATCGAACAGCGCCCGGCGGCCATATTTGTCGTCGAGCAGCATGCCAAATCCCGGCCGCCCGGCCGCCACCCTGGCCGCCGCCTTGACCGCGAGCCGCTTGAAATCACCAAGCTTCTCCGCCGTCGCGCCCGGCAGCGTTTCGAGCTGCGAGCGGTGGTCGATGGCGAGCGCCATCAGCGTCGGCATCGCAGTCCGCCGCGTCGTCGCATGGTGGATGTGGTTGAGTGTTTCGTCCTTGCGCAGCGCGCGCTCGGAACTGCCGTGCTCGAGGAAATGCGTCAGCTCCGGCCAGGTCGGGTATTCCGGCGCGCAGAGCAGCCGCGACACCGCAAACGCGCCGCAGGCATTGGCCCAGGTGGCGGAGGTCGCATGCGGCTCGCCGCGCAGCCAGCCGCGGAGGAACCCCGACATGAAGGCGTCGCCGGCGCCGAGCACATTGTAGACTTCGATCGGAAAGCCCTGGCCGACGATGCCGTCCTCGAGATCGTCAGGGATCGCCCCGTCATAGACGATGCACCCCATCGCACCGCGCTTCAGCACGATCGTCGCGCTGGTGAGGCCGCGGATGATCTTCAGCGCGCTCGGTAGATCCGACGTCCCGGCCGCGATCGCGATCTCTTCCTCGGTGCCCACCACGAGATCGGCATCGGGCAGCACCGACTGATATTCCTTCGTCACCCGGTCCGATGCGACGTAGCGCTCAAAGCCCGCGGCGTGGCCGGCCAGCCCCCAGAGATTGGGCCGGTAGTCGATGTCGAACACCACCTTCCTGCCCAAAGCCTTCGCGATGCGGATCGCCTTGTGCTGCGCGGCAGCCGTGTTGGCCGCCGAAAAGTGCGTGCCGGTAACACAGATGGCGCGCGACCGCGCGATGAAGGCCTCGTCGATATCGGCCTCGCTCAGCCCCATATCGGCGCAGTCCGTCCGATAGAAGATCATCGGCGAGACGCCCTCGGCCTCGACCGACAGCAGCACCAGCGCCGTCAGCCGGTCCGGATCGGTGACGATCCCCGCCGTCTCGACGCCCTCGCGCGCCAGCGCCTCCTTGATGAAGCTGCCCATCTGCTCGGCGCCGACGCGGGTGATCAGCGCCGATTTGAGCCCCAGCCGCGCCGTGCCGACCGAAATGTTGGTGGGGCAGCCGCCGACGGATTTGGCGAAACTGCCGACATCCTCGAGCCGCGTGCCGATCTGCTGGCCGTAGAGGTCGACCGAAGACCGGCCGATCGCAATGACGTCAAGTTCGGCCAAGTCACTCATCCTCCACTCGTCCTCGTCCCTGTCGGACTTTTCGCTCATTGGTCGTTTGCAAATGGGGCAAGTCAAGCCACACCGTTCGATGTGCGGCGCTGCACCGATGTGCAGCGCCGTGCAACCGCGTGCAAACGAGCGGCAAATCTAGAGCAGATACTGCCCCATGCGGATCAGACCCTGCATATAGCCGATCGCGTGGGCGCGGCCACGATGGTTCCAGTCGCTGTCGCCGTCCATCTTTGGCACGTGGTCGTCGAGCAAAAAACCGTCGAAGCCATTCCTGGCCAGCATCACGATCACCTCCGCCGGGTCGTAGTTGCCGTCGCCGATGAAGCATTCGGTGAAGTTGGGCACCGTGCCCTGCACGTCGCGGAAATGGATGTAGGCAATCGCCCCCTTGGGCGCGAAATACTCGATCATCTCGGTGACATTGGCCTTGCTGCCTTCCATCTCCGAGCAGCAGCCGAGGCAGAGGTCGAGTGCCCAGGCGGGGCTGCCGCCCGCCAGCTCATAGGCGTGCTTGAAGCCCCACGGCCGATAGAACAGCCGCGCCACGCCGCCCAGCATCGGCACCGGCGGATCGTCCGGATGGAGCGCGAGACGCAACCCTTCCTCCTCGGCCACCGGCAGCACGGCGTTGATGAAGTATGCGTAGTTGGCCCACATCATCTCCTCGGAGATGAACGGGCCGTCCTTGCCGAACATCGGCATCGCCGACTGCCGCCCCAGCGTCGTGGGCACCATCGCCTTGAGCCGCACCATGTCGTCGCCCGCTGCCTCAACGGCCGCCATGTCGAACTGTCGCGCCGTGGCGCCACCGCGCGTCTTGGCGTCATAGCTCGTCGTCCACACCGAATTGGGCATGAAATGGTAGCCCAGCACCGGCACCCCGGCCCGCGCCACCGCCCGCATGGTCTTGATATAGTTCTCGATCTGCTCGTCCCGGCCCGGCGCGCCGGTCATTACCCGGTCGTAAAAGTGTACGGGCACGTTTTCGATCGCCTCGAATTTGAGGCCATAGGCCGCCGCCCGCTCGACCAGCGCGCGCACATCGGCCTCTTCCCAATGCGTGTCGCCGGGCAGGCTCGGATTGTTCATCTGGAGCCCGGTGGCGCCTATCTGCGCGGCAAAACGCAGCCGTTCCTCGGTCAGATCGTGAAACTGCCCGACTGCGACTCTGATCTTCATGTGTTTTCCTCCCGGATCGCTCCTACTTTCACCGCCTTTTGGCAGGATATGAAGTGCCGCAGGCCGCCCCGGCGTCTTGACTTATCGTCCCATCGGCAGCAGGAACGGCCACTTTCCGCCCCCAGCGCAGCATCTGTTCAATCACCCAATGAATCCACTCTGGCTGCGCATCCGCCCCCTGCTGTCGACTTTTGTGCGCTTCATGCACATCAGCTATCTCGAGGCGAAGTCCAATTACGAAGGGACCGCACTGGGCATCCTGTGGATCCCGGTCTCGACGCTGAGCTTCTCGCTGCTCCTCGGATTTGTGTTCCACGGCGGCGGCACCATGCCCCCGCTGCAGTTCTTCCTCTACGTCCTCAGTGGCTATGTGGCATGGAACTTCGTCTCGGATACGATCAGCGGAAGCACCAAGATCATCCAGGGCAAGTTCGAATTTGCCGTTCACAACAACCTGACGCTGGCGGGGCTCTTCGGCAAGATGCTGGCCGATCGCGGCTTCGAATTCGGCCTCGAACTGGCAACGCTGGCGCTGGCCGTCCTGATCCTCGCACCGCTGAGCTACGGCCCGCACGTGCTGCTGCTGCTTGTGCTGCTGCCGATGCTGGCGATCGTGTCGCTGGCTTTGAGCTATCTGGTCAATCTGTTGACGCTGTTCTTCCCCGATCTGGGCAATGTCGTCAGCACCGGGGTTCGATTGATGTTTTTTGCCACGCCGATCTTCTGGAGGGTCGAAGACCGGGCCAACGACCCACGCGGGCTGCTCGAAGTCTACAATCCCGCGAGCTATTTCCTGATGATGATGCGGCAGGCGTTCGGCATCGAACCGGTCCAGGCATTTTCCTGGCTGGTAGGCGCCATCATCACTCTCATCGTCGCTGTCGCAGGGTTCTTTGCCTATCGGCAGACCAGTTCGTTTGTGAAGAATCTAAGGTAGTCGTGTCCGGGATCGAGATCAAAGAAGCGTCCGTCAGTTATTTCCTTCGCCATAAGGGCGAGAGGAATCGCAGTCTTGAGCGCGGGGTGGTGGGCGGCCAGATCATTGAGCGCCAGCGCTATCTCGAAATCGCCGCTTTGAAAAACATCACGCTCAGCTTCAAGCATGGTGATCGGATCGGTCTGGTTGGACTCAACGGTTCGGGTAAGTCGACGCTGCTCAAACTCTGTTCCGGCGCACTCTCGGTTCAGACCGGCTCCATCGCGATTGAGGGGATCGTCAGTGCCCAGTTTTCGCTCGGCGCGGGGATCAAGAACTCACTAAGCGGCCGGCGCAATGCTGAGCTCAAATGCCTTTACATGGGCACACCGCAACGCACGATCGCCGAGCGGGTCGAGGACGTCAAAGCGCTGAGCGGACTGGGTGGCTATTTCGAGCTTCCGGTTTCGTCCTACTCGGCCGGGATGCGGTCGCGGCTGGTCATGAGCATGATCCGGTTGGTCAAAGCCGACATCCTCATCATGGACGAGTGGATCGGTACCGCGGACGGCGCCGTCAACAAGGCCATCGGTCACTTGCAGCGCGACCTCATCGAGTCCTCATCCCTGCTGGTACTCGCCAGCCATTCCGACCGCGTGCTGCAGCAATGGGTGTCGACCGTTGTCTGGCTCGACGGTGGGGAAGTGCGGGCGATCGGGCCGACCGACGAGGTCTTGCCCGAGTATCAGAAGCTGCTGGCGAAAAGCGCTTAGGCGCCTCGGTCGGGCGTCCAGCCAAACTGCTCCGTGAGAACCCGCATGCCATCGCTCAGCGCGTTGCGTTCTACCGACGCGATGATGTTGTCGGTGCGTGAGCCGCGCCGCTGCAGGCTGAAGGACAGATTCTGCGAGTGGTTCAGCACATAGACGCCGGCCGCGAAGGGCAGGGGGTCGAGCTTCCGCCCAAACTCTTCGGCGAGCACCGGCCAGTAGGCGTGGCTCTGGAAAAGATTGAAGTAGAGCTCCTCCTCGTTCTCGCCGTCCACCGGCAACTCGTCCGGCTCGAAGTAGATGAGGGCTGAGCTGCCGCAGACGCGGTTGTAGTCCGAACTCCACACTCCCGGAATCGGCGCCAGCTTCTGGTCCGCATAGTCGAGCGCATAACCTGACATGATGGCGTAGCCGCGCCTGTTGTCGGTCTCCCGGACGTGGCGGACGACGTCGGTGTGCACCAGATCGTCGGCATCGAGCGGGAAGAAATAGCCGCCGCCCATCTCGCGCAGGGCCGAGCCGATGAGCCGCCGCTTGCGCATCTTGTCGGTACGGTATTTGCGCGGATCGGTGGGTGGCTTCGCATCCGCCTCGATGAAGCGGATGCGCGGATCCTGCATCGCTTCGAGTTCGGGCTTCTCATGCCCGCAGATGATCACCTCGAAGCGCGGATCGGTTTGTGCCAGCAGCGATGCGAGCGTGTGGCCAAGGAGCTCGGTGGTGCGCGCCCAGTCCGACGACACCTGTTTGGACGCGAGCGAGATGCCGAACACGAGCGGAGTGATGCCCGCGTCGTCGAGCACCGCCGGATTGATCCGGTCCGCTTGCGTGGGGTCGGGGAGAATCGAGACCGGTGCCGGAAAGGGCCGTACGCCGATTTCCGGCCCGACATAGAGCTTGTCGGCCGGCGTTGTGATGTACCACTTCCAGTAGGCGCTCGCATATTCGGACCGCGGCTGGGAGTATTTGTCGATGCTGAGAGCGCCGGCACCGGACTGGGTGAGCGACGCCGCGTGCAGGGCGCCGACCGCGAGCACGTCGCGGAGCGACTGCACGGCATTGGACCCGAACACCGTTCTGGCGCGCAGGCGATACTCGGTGTCCGCACTCACCCGCACGCTGTCGAAATAGCC
Source organism: Devosia sp. (assembly GCA_046594305.1). Lineage (GTDB taxonomy): Bacteria > Pseudomonadota > Alphaproteobacteria > Rhizobiales > Devosiaceae > Devosia_A. Next base: position 27,225 of record JBKJTB010000035.1, read on the forward strand.
GATCCGGTCGATGACCTCGCGGCGCATGAACATCGATGCGGGATTGGGATGGATGATGCGTTTGCCCCAGCGGCAGAAGTCGATCACCCCATCGGACGTGATGCGCACCCAGTTCGAGCGCGTCACCATTGTTCCGGGTGTGCTCTCCATGGCGGCGACATGGCGCTCGATCCGCTGCGGGTGGGCCCAATCGTCGGAATCGTGGAACGTGACGTAGGCGCCCTTGGCGAGTTGCATGGCGCGGTTCTTGGCGACATAGGTGCCGCCATTGGTCTCGTTGAGAATGACGCGGACCCGGGGATCCTGCCGCTCGAAATCGGCCAGCATCGCACGCGTGCCGTCGGTGCTGACGTCGTCGACGATGAACAGCTCGAGATTGCGATAGCTTTGGCCGAGGATCGATCGGATGGCGTAGCCAAGCGTCGCCTCGGCATTGAACGTCGTCATGATGACGCTGACGAGCGGTCCGCCCGCCACGGTCGGCGCATTGCTGCGCAGCGTTTCGTATGAGAACGCGGCGTCCCCGGGGATCGGCGCCGTCAGCGCGCTCATCGTGAAGATGGAATTGAGCTCGGCTGCGAAGGTCCCGGCGTCGCCGGCGCTCCCCGCCCGCATCGCGCGGACCAGCGGCATCTCGATGTCACCGGCCGGCGTCGGATGGCTCGCGAGGGGTGAGGCCGGGTGTTGGAACTGTAGGAACGCATAAAGGAGGGCGTCGCCCGGGCCGAGGTAGCCGAGTTGCTCCAGCCGGAGGAGGTCGCTCATCGCCAGCTCAGGATCGTGCGGCCAGGCCATCTCGGCGCGCGCCTTGAACAGGCGTTGCCGGTCTTCGCCTGCAACGATCTGGCCGCCTAGAAAGGCCTTTGCATCGGGGTAACGGCCGACCCGCGTCAGCGCGTTGGCAATCCCGACCACCAGCCGCTCGTAGCTCGTTTGATCGAGGATCGTCGCGAGTTCATTGAGAGACGGGGATTTCGCGGCCAGAATCTTGCCGGCATAGCGCACGGCCTCGTCGTAGGCCGACACGCGCACAGCCACGGCCAGCTGCGCGAAATCCCGGATGAACTGGGCTTCCTCGCCGCGCCGCGCCGTTCTGGTTGCCGCGGTCGAGAGGGCGAGGACTTCGGCATAGGCCTGCGCCTCCGCCATCTCGGCAATGGCCCCGACCACGGCGCCGAAATCGGCGTAGTTCGTCGCCGCCACCCTCTGGCGCTTGCGCATCGCGACGCGTTTGCGCCGCACCCGCTCGAAATTGGCGGCGGCGTCGTAGAGTCCGCCGCCGTAGCGCTTGCCGAGCGACTTCAGCGTCTCATAAAGCCTGTTGCTGGTTGGTATTTT
>JBKJTB010000191.1:0-14678 GCA_046594305.1 Devosia sp.
GCGGCGGCGTTCACGGCGGCTGCGGCGCTCGATCCGGAGGCGCCTGAGATCGTGCGGGTCGCGGGGCAGACGGTGACGGCGCGGGAGCTGGCGGCGATCGCATCGGAGCTCACCGGCAAGCCGTTCTCGCTCCACAGCGACGGCAGCATCGAGGATCTCGCGGCGGCGATCAAAGTGGAGATTGCGGCGCATCCCGAGCAGCAGGCCGAGACGTTCCCGCGCTTCCAGCAGCTGCAATATACGCATAACATGCAGTCGGGCCGGGCGCGGCTGACGCCGCTCGACAATGGGCGCTACGACGTGAAGCCGACGACGGTGCGCGAGCTCTTGGCGCGGGTGATGCGCTAGGCGATCTCGGCGAGGCGGGCGAGCAGGCGCTCGCGCTCGATGGCGAGGCCTTTGTAGGTGAGCTGCGCGTCGTCGAGGTCGCGCAGCTGCGCCATGAGGCGGGTGGCGATGCCGGGGGCGTCGGGGTGGCGCTCGAGCGCGGCGATCGGGTCGATGTAGATGCGGATGGCGAAGAGGATGTCGCCGCTCGCGGGGAGCTTGCGCAGCGTCTGCCGCTCGGCGCGGAAGAAGACGTGCTCGGCGCGGGCGGTATTGCCGAAGCGGGGGGCGTTGGAGTCGACAGGCTCGGGGTGGGCGAGGCGGTCGTCGCCGTAGATCGACCAGTTCCAGCGCATCACGGGCACGGATGGGCGGAGGTGATCGAACATCCGGGCGATCAGTTCGGCGGGCCGCGTGCCGGCGCCGAAGCCGGGCACCGGGGCGTGGATTTCGTCCATCGGACGGCCGAGCTTTTCACCGAGACGCCACGACGAGGGGAAGCAGAGCGCGGCGGCGACGAGGCGCCAGCCGGTTTCGCCCTTGCGCATCAGGAGCAGATCTTCCTGCACCAGTCTGGCGGCCGTCAGCAGCGGCGGCTCAGGCGTGTCGAGGGCGACGCGGCGGCTTGGGCCGATGGCCATGGTGGCGCCGCTGCGCCAGTAGAGGTCGGGGAAGCGCACCGGCAGATGGGCGGTCAACAGAGCCAGCACTTCGGCTTGCGCATCGGCGGGGCCGGGCTCGGCGGCGAAGACGGCGTCGAGGTCCGTGGCGAACAAAAGGTCCTTTTCGGCCAGGTAAGCCTCGAGCGTTTCGTCGGCGTCGATCCACTCGGCGAGGTCGAGCGGCTTGAGGGCGATCTCGAACAGCTTCGACGATCCGTCGTAGGGGGTGTGGAGTACGGGCATCGGGCCATTGAGGCTGCTCTGCCGCAGCCGGTCAAGTCGGTGCGGCGCAAAACAAAAGGCCCGGAGTGATCCGGGCCTTCCTTCAAATCTGATGCAGCGGTTCAGGCCGCGGCGCGGCGCTCGAGCGGATAGTCTTCCGACTCGTAGAGCGACCGGATCGCGAGGCCTTCGAGGCGCTTGCCGTTGACGTCGAGCATGGTGCCGTTAAGCCACGTTTCCGGCATCTCTTCGATGACGTAGCGGATGGCTTCGGCGGCGCGGTCGAAACGACGATAGCGCGCCAAGGATTTGGCGTAACGGCGGCTCGGGTATAACTCGGCGGCGGCCTCGTAGCTGAACTTCTGCATGGTGATCCTCACCGGGTTCGTGTTGAAACGGCGTTCTTGCGGTGCAGCGGATAGTGCCGGCTGCGGTAGAGCGAGATGAGCTCGCGTCCCGCGAACATTTTCTCGCCGATGCGGAGTCTTGCGCCACGAAGGCTTACGGGAGCGGCCTCTTCGAGGGCAAATCGGAGTGCATTGGCCGCGGTCGGAAAGCCCCTTGGGCCCTGTGCCGCGGCAGTCTCCCAGTCACGGCCGAGATAGAGCTCGGCCCGCGCCAGGTAGTCATGATGTGTCATTTAAGTCTCGTTGGAGATCCGGCGATGCTGGCCGAACCGTCTTGGTTCAAGCCTCGACGGGCCGGGCTTGGCGCCACAGCCGGGAGGCAATAGGGACCGGGGGTGCCCGCGAGGGCACCACCCGGCTGATCGAGTTAGGCGAGCTGCAGGTTCGTCGCCGAAATCTTGCCGTCGCGGCCAGATTCGAGGTCATAGGTGACCTTCTGGCCTTCGCCGAGGCCCGAAAGCCCGGCCCGCTCGACGGCGGAGATGTGAACGAACGCGTCCTTGCTGCCATCGGCCGGCGAGATGAAGCCGAAGCCCTTGGTGGCGTTGAAGAATTTGACGGTGCCCGTGATGCTCATGGGATTAGCCTTCTGGTATGTGTCGCTTGGACCGTGATCCAAATGCACTGTTCCGCCCACGCAATATGCGGGGGGCGGCCTAGAACGTTTTCGAAATCAGGGGAAGCCAAGCAACCGGCGAACCGGCCAATCAGAGCCATGACGGCTGAAACGTATGGGGTTGATATAGGGCTTTGTGCGGAATAGGGCAAGGGCGGCGGAGACCAATGGTTATCGGTGCGGCCGGTATTTGGTTCTAATCGGGCCCGACCGTGACAGATGCTGCGGTTTCGGATAAACGCTGTTCCAGCGACTCATGAGGAGATTCGTTCGATGAGAACTCTCGGCACACCCACCACGCTCTAAGCAGCCGTGCCGGTTTGCGGGCTGCGTTTCGCACCCCCGTTCCATCAAACGACAGATCTCGCCCCTGGAGGGCCCATCATGTTTCGCCGTCTCCTGACGCTCGTCGATCCGTTCCAATCCTATCCCGATCTGCCGCCGCCCGCCGGGGTGTGGGCTTTTCTCGTCCAGCACCTCAAACCGCTCTGGGGGGTGATGGCGATGAGCCTTGTCCTCACCCTCGTGGGCGCCGGTATCGAGGTTTGGCTGATCGGCTATGCCGGCCGGCTGGTCGACACGCTCGCGGCCAGCGCCCCGCAGACGCTTTGGGTGGACCACGGTGCCGAACTCATCGGCGCCGTGCTGCTGGTGCTGATCGGGCGGCCGTTGGCGGCGTTGCTGCGCGAGGCGCTCGACGATATTGCGTTCCGGCCCAATGCCGAGACGCTGATCCGCTGGCGTTCGCACCGGCACGTGCTGCGCCAGTCCGTCGGCTGGTTCCGCAACGATTTCGCCGGGCGCACTGCCAACCGGGTGCGCGAGGCGGGAACGTCGGCCACGGGCGTTGCGTATTCGGTGGTGCACACGCTGTTCTTCGTCAGCGTCTACGTGTTGGGCTCGATCTGGCTCATCGCTTCGATCGATGCCGCATTGGTGCTCCCGCTGCTGGCGTGGGTGGCGCTCTATCTCGGGTTGATGGCCTATATCGTGCCGCGGCTCCGTGTCGCCTCGGAGCAGTTCCAGGGCGCGCAGTCGGCGCTCTCGGGCATGCTGGTCGATGCCTATGCCAACATCGACACCATCAAGCTCTTCGCCGACCAGGCGGAGGAGGACCGGGACGGCCGCGAGCGCTTCTCGGCGATGAGAATGACGTTCTTTTCGATCCAGAAGCTCGAAGTGTCGATGAACAGCGGCATGATGTTCCTCGGGAGCCTCTTGATCGTCGGGCTCGCCGGCTATGCCGTGGTGCTCTGGCAGGCGGGGAGCGCTCCGCTGGGACTGGTCGCGGCGTCGCTGGCACTGAGCTTTCGCATCACCGGCATGGGCGAATGGATGCTCGATGCGGTGTCCTCGCTCTATGCGCATATCGGTGCGCTGCGCGATGCGCTGAAGACCGTGGCGCAGCCGCTCGACATCGTCGATGCACCGGACGCCAAGCCACTGGTGGTGCGCGACGGCGCCATCAGTTTGCGCGACGTCAGCCATCACTATGGGCGCGGCGACAGTGGTCTCGACGGGGTGTCGCTCGAGATCGCGGCGGGCGAAAAGGTCGGCCTCGTCGGGCGCTCTGGCGCCGGCAAATCGACACTGGTCAACCTCGTGCTGAGGTTCTTCGAGGCCGAAGCCGGGACCATAGCGATCGACGGGCAGGACATCAGAGGCGTGACGCAGGAGAGCCTCAGGCGCCGCATCAGCATGGTGGCGCAGGACGCGGCGCTGCTGCACCGTTCGGTGCGCGACAACATCGCGTACGGCAGAGCCGACATGTCGGACGCTGCGATCGAGGCGGCGGTGAAGAAGGCCGCTGCCGATGACTTCATCGCCGGGCTCAGCGACCAGGAGGGTCGTACCGGCTACGATGCGCATGTCGGCGAGCGCGGGGTGAAGCTCTCGGGCGGGCAACGGCAGCGGATTGCGCTGGCGCGGGCCATTCTCAAGGATGCGCCGATCCTCGTTCTCGACGAAGCCACCTCGGCGCTCGACAGCGAAGTCGAGGCGGAGATCCTCGCGACGCTCTATGGCGTGATGGAGGGCAAGACCGTCATCGCCATCGCGCACCGGCTGTCGACCATCGCGCGCATGGACCGCATCGTGGTGCTGGATCAGGGCCGCGTCGCCGAAGAGGGCACGCATGAGGCGCTGCTGGTCGCGGGTGGGATTTACGCAAGCCTCTGGGCGCACCAGTCGGGCGGGTTCTTGGGGATGGAGTAGAACGGCGATGCAGTCGGCACGATCGGTGGCTATTTCACCCGCTTGATCAGCTCGGACTTCAGCGCCGCCAGATCTTCCGGCGCCAGCCGGTGAATGTCCCGCGCCAGCCGGTTGGCCAGCTCCGTGGCCTCCGGTTCGAGTCCGCCGGTGTCGATGGTCACCCGCGGGTCGCTCATCTCGGCCAACCGCTGCAGCTCCTCGGCTTCGTCCCAGATTACCTGGAAATAGTGGATGATGCGCTGCAGCATGCCCCAGGTCGGACGGCCCCGCTTGCCGTGCTCGAGCGCCGATAGATACGCACTCGAGACGTTCAGCGCCTTGGCCATTTCTTTCAGCGTCACGCCGCGGGTTTCGCGCAGCTCCCGCATCTTTGCGCCGAGCGGGGTCATCGCTGCTCCTGCCGGCGGAGCCGCACATACCAGGCGCCCTCGCCGCCATGGCCCTGCGCCGACTGGTCCCAGCCGGCGACCAGCGGCAGGAGGTCCGGCGAGCTCAGCCAGATCGGCAGCATGGTGCGCAGCACGCCGCGCTCGACGATCGTGGTGGGATCGCCATTGAGCTTCTTCAGCCCCTTGCCGGTGATGACCAGAATGGTCCGATCGCCGCGATTGGACCGGGCATGGAGGTAGCGGCTCAGCGCCCCATAGGCTTCGTCCTGCCGCATGCCGTGCAGATCGAGCGTGCCGTCGATGCTGACGCGGCCGCGGCCGAGGCGCTTGCGCAGTTTCGGCTCGATCACGCCAAGCGGCGTCATTCCGGGCGTCTGCGGCGATTGATATGCCGGCATAGCAAACAACGGCGCCCGTTTGGGCGGTGGGGAAACGGCCGGCGGCAGCGGCAAGGGAGCCGCCAGCCGCACCCGGCGGCGCGGCCTCAGGGGGGACACGGTTTCGGCCACGTCCTCCCACAGATGGAAATCAGGAATGGGCGGCTTCTTAGATCCGCCCCGGCTCGCCATGGCCGCCCCGCACCCTCAGGAAAGCTGGTTGGTCGCAACCAGCTTCCAGTTGGGGTCCCGCGATTTGGGGTTGCGGGCAAACGTCCATTCGTCGGCGATGTACTGCACCTGGTCGGCATTGCCTTCGATCAGGGTGCCGTCCTTGTCGCGCGTCGCCTGGACGATTTCGGCGTTGAATTTGACCGCCACGCGGGTTTCGCGCTTGTCGTAATCGGCGTCCGAAATCTCGACCTTGGGCAGACCCACGAAGGTGAAGTCGATCTTGCGGCCAGCGGCCTCGCGCTCGACGATGGCGCGCTCAAAGCCGTCATAGACGTCCTTTTCGAGGAGATTCTTCAGTGTCTTCCGGTCGCCGGTGGCAAACGCGGTGACGATCATCTCATAGGCGGATTTGGCGCCTTCCATGAAACTCTTGGGGCCAAAGGTCGGGTCGGCCTCGGCGATCGCCTTGAGGCCGGTCGCGACCTCGGCATTGCCGTGCGACAGCTGCTCGATCTCGGCATCCACTTTCAGCGCCCGGCGCTCGGCATCGCCGTCGGAGGGCGGCGGGGTCGGGACGGGGCGCATCTGGACAACTTTCTCATCATTGGCAGGCTTTTGCGCCTGCTGCTGGGCGCGCTGCAGCGGCGTCCGCTCGGTCCCGGTCCGCGAGCCCAGCACCTGGCGCAGGCGGAACAGCACGAAGATCGCGACGCCGATCACGATCAGGGTGGGAATATCGAAAAACTCGTCCATGCTGCACCGGCCTGTTGCGGAGAGGTCGGCGCCAAGTTTGGGCACCGGCCTTGTTATCCCTATATAGGCAATGCCGTACCCTGAAACCAGTTCACGATATGTGGAGCGGTGAACGGAACGTGCGGCATACCGCCCGAAGGAGGCGCCTAATGTTTGGCCGGATCGTGTTGCTGTCAGTTCTGGCGCTGCCGCTAATCGAAATTGCGCTGTTCATCGTCATCGGCCAGACCATCGGCCTCGTGCCGACGCTCCTCGGCATCGTGCTCACCGGTATCATCGGCGCGATGGTGCTGCGCTGGCAGGGTGTTGCGGCGCTGCGCGAGCTGCAGGCCCGCATCCAGCGCGGCGAAATGCCGGCGCGGCAGATGGGTGACGCCATGCTGATCGGGCTCGGCGGCTTCCTGCTGCTGCTCCCCGGCTATTTCACCGATCTCATCGGACTGCTGCTGCTCCTGCCCTGGACGCGGGAACTCATCTACCGGCTGCTCGCCCGCAATCTGAAGGTGGTCGAGATGTCGTCCTCGGGGTATCGTCCGGTCGACCAGCCGGAGCTGATCGATCTCGATCGCCGCGACTGGCGCGACGGGCCCAGCTTGTGAGCAATTGCCAAAACTGCTAGGTCCGCGCCGCACCAGCGAGGAATTCCCAAATGGCCGACGAAAACGCCGCAGGCAGCACTGCTAACGCGCAGCAGACCGCGCAGCCGAGCTTCAACCTGATCGGCCAGTACATCCGCGATATGAGTTTCGAGAATCCGGGCGCCCCCGGCTCGATAATGATGGGCGGCCCGAACCCCAATTTCAACGTCGGCATCAATGTCGGGGTCAAGAAGCAGGCCGACGACGTCTATGCCGTCGAGATCACGCTCAACGCCAAAGCCGAGCGCGAAAAGAACGTGCTGTTCAATGTCGAGCTGATCTATGGCGGCGTGTTCCGCATCAAGAACGTGCCCGAGAATCAGCTGGCCCCGCTGCTGCTGGTCGAATGCCCCCGCCTGATCTTCCCGTTCGCGCGCCAGGTGCTGGCCAGCGTCACCCAGCAGGGCGGCTTCCCGCCGCTGATGATGGAACCGGTCGATTTCAACGCGATCTATCTGCAGAACCTGAAGTCGCTGCAGGCGCAGCAGGCCGCGGGCGGGACCAGCGGGTCCAACAACGGCGGCGCAGCGCCGACGCCGCAGGTCACGAACTAGGGTTCGACGGATCGAGTTTCAGCGGCGCCCTCGGGCGCCGTTTTTGTTTAGCGAACAGCGAAGCCCGCAGTCGGCGTCCCTTCCCCCGCGAGCGGGGGAAGGTGTCAGCGGAGCTGACGGAAGGGGGCGGCCACAGGCACCGAGTCCAGTCCCGCCCCCTCCACCGCCTCCGGCGGTCCCCCTCCCCCGCTACGCAGGTGAGGATCGCCGACTGCGAGCTCCAGTAGGTAAGCCGCCGCTTCAGCCGTGATTCAAGCCACGAGGTCTAGATCTCGATCGCAGACAGAACCGAAACCAGACTGGCCACCTCGTCTTGGTCCATGGTGATGTTGCCGGAGCCGTTTGCCCAAGGTCTCCAGACCCTCTGCGCCGGGCCATGAAGGACAAGTTCTCTGCCGTCTTCCCTCTTTAAGACGTAGACGTCATCGCTGATCACGATTTTTGTCTCGGCGCGGCCACCAAAGAACCGGCCCCACTTGCTGGGCTCATACTCGACCCTGTGAAAGCGCTTGTCGTTGCCGCCTTCGAGTATCTGTTTCAGGGCACGGACGTCGAAGGGCGTCAGGTGGACGTGATCTGCGTCTTCGGAGGCTGTCTTGACCAGCTCGTAAGTGGTTCCCGGCGGTCCTAGCGTGATGATGAAGCGCAAGTGTCGCGCGATCATGAACTGACGCTTGGTCTCACCCGGTTCTGGGAACAAGAAGAAGAGCGCGAGACGGGTCAGTTTCTTCTCGTACGGATAGCCAGCCGGCCGAGGCTCGCCCATCAGGCCGCCGCTTCCTCGTCCCGATAGTATCCCCACAGCGCCGCTTCACCCATGGTGCGGATGAGCCCCATATGCGCCGCCAGCACTTCGGCGTTCACCCGGGACGGCAGCGGCGTCGGCCGCTGCGGCGCGTCGTACACCACCAAAGCAGCTCCGGTAATGGTGACCCGCACCTCTTCGACCAATGCCAGCGCCACCTGGCGGCCGCCGATCAGCTCGAGATAGATTTCGGCGAGGATCTCGCTGTCGAGCAGGGCGCCGTGCAGCGTGCGGCGGGAATTGTCGATGCCGTAATGCTTTGCCAGTGCATCGAGCGAGACGCGGGCACCGGGATGCTTGTCGCGGGCGACGGCGACGGTGTCGATGATGGTGTTGCCGAGCGCGCGCTTGCCGGCTTTCTCGAGCTCGAAATTCAAGAACTGCACGTCGAACGGCGCATTGTGCGCGATCAGCGTCGCGTCGCCGAAGAACGCCAGCATTTCGTCGGCGATGGCGCCGAACCGCGGCTTGTCGGCAAGGAACTCGTCGCTGAGCCCGTGGACGCGAAACGCGTCCTCGGTCATGGCGCGCTGCGGGTTGATGTATTTGTGGAAATGCCGGCCGGTCGGGATGTGGTTGAACAGCTCGACGCCGCCGATCTCGACCACGCGGTCGCCCGTCAGCGGGCTGAGGCCGGTGGTTTCGGTGTCGAAGACGATCTCGCGGGTCACGGAATTCCTTGCGGGTTTCTGGTGAGCGCTTCGACCAGCGCTCCAACCATGGCTTTGGTCTTCTTGAGCGGACCGCCGGTGTTGATCACATAATCGGCCCGCTTCCGCTTTTCATCCTGGGGCAGCTGCCGGGCAAGGATGGCGTCGAGCTTTTCCACGGTCATGCCGGCCCTGGCGAGGGCGCGCTCTCGGATTGCCTCATCAGGAGCAAAGGTGGTCGCGACGCGATCGAGGCCGTAGTCGAAACCGGTCTCGAACAGCAGCGGGATATCGACCACCGCCAGCTTCGCGCCGGCGGCTTCGGCGTCCGCGAGGAACTTCGCGATTCTGGCGCGGACCAGTGGATGAACCGCCGCCTCGAGCGCCTTAAGCCGTTCCGGCGATTGCAGGAGTCGCTTCGACAATTCCGCACGGTCGATTGCGCCGCTGTGGCTAACTCCGGGGAAAAGCGCCTCCACCACCGGTACCGCGTCGCCGCGATAGAGCTCATGCACCGCCTCGTCGGATGAGAAGGTCGGGACGCCAAGCACGGCGAATTCTTTCAGCACCGTCGACTTGCCCGAGGCAATCGAGCCGGTGAGCCCAATCCTCCACATCAGAGCGTCGCCTCGACCAGTTTTCGCAACTCCGGCGTCACCATCGGCCGCACCCCGAACCAGGCCTCGAAGCCGGGCACGGCTTGATGCAGCAGCATGCCGAGGCCGTCGACCACAGGCAGGCCATGCGCTTTCGCGTCGGCGAGCAACGGGGTGATCAGCGGCACGTAGACGATGTCGGTGACGAGCGTGCCGGGGGACAGCAGAGAGAGATCGAGCCAGTCGAATTTTGTGCCGTGCATGCCGATCGAGCTGGTGTTGATGACAACCCCGATGCGCGGCGCGAGGTCTGCGAAGGCCTCAAAGCCATGCGCCTCGAACGGGCCGTTGATCTCTTTGACGAGCGCCTCTGCATTGGCGAGGGTGCGGTTCAAGACGTGCACCCTGCCCCTGTCGCGGCGGCGCAACGCTACCAGCACGGCGCGAGCCGTGCCGCCCGCGCCAATAATCATCGCGTCCTTGGGACCATCGGACCAGCCGGGCGCTGCCGCATCGAGATTGCCCAGAAAGCCGAGATAGTCGGTGTTGGTGCCCAGCACCTTGCCGTCGCGCAAAACCAGCGTGTTGACGGCGCCGATCATCTTGGCCAGCGGATCGACCTCGTCGCAGAGCGCAAACACCGTCTCCTTGTGCGGGATGGTGACATTGCCGCCAACGAACTCCCCTGCCCGAAGTTTTTCGATGAAGGCGGGGACATCGGCCGGCGCCACATCGACCGCCTCATAGCTGCCGTCGATCCCATGCTGCGCGATCCAGTGGCCATGGATCAGCGGCGAGCGCGAATGGGCGACAGGGTGGCCGATGACGAAAGAGCGTTTCACGTGAATCGCAGCCAGCGGGCTGCTCTCTGATTTTGACTCGACTCGACTCGCAGGTTCGAGTCCGTCCTGCAATCCCTAGTGCCTCCGCCCGGTCATTTCGGACCGCCCGGCCACCTGCCGGTGGTTGTTCACAGAGTCATTGTGAACTGCTGCTCCCGCCTGTGGGATTCTACCTCCCGTCCAGCCCGCCGGCTGGTTGTCACCGGTGAGGCAAATCCCGTCCCCAGCTCAGCCAGGGCGACTGTTAATGAAAGGTTAACGGCCGAATCGGGGATAACGTGATTCCAGACGGCGGCCGCCGTCCACACCTTGTCCCCAGCCGGACGACCCAGCGAGACATGGTTAACGATCCATTAACGCCGCCGAGTCCGGGCTTGTTCTCCCCGATCCACAGCCGTCCGTCCCCAGGCTGCGAATGCGACTCTTCGCCGTTCCCACTCCGTGGGTTCCGGCTGGTGGCTCGGCATGAATTCCTGCAAAACACCGCTATGATACTGATGATAGAAGAATCAGACTCTTTCTTATGGCCCCGACTGTGAGCCCGGTGAGCAAACCTTTGCTCGCGACAGTGCGTGGCGAGCGCCAGCCTCGCCCGCCGCTCTGGATCATGCGGCAGGCCGGGCGCTATCTTCCCGAGTATCGGGCCATCCGCGAGACGGTCGGGACCTTTCTCGATCTCTGCTACAACCCCGACTTGGCTTCGGAGGTAACGCTCCAACCCCTGCGCCGGTTCGAGCTGGACGCAGCGATCCTCTTCTCCGACATCCTCGTCATCCCCGACGCCCTGGGCCAGACCGTCCGCTTCGAGCAGGGCGAAGGTCCACGGCTCGAGCCGATAACGATCGAAGGGCTGGGGAGGTTGAGGCCGGAAACCGTCCTCGAGCATCTCGCCCCGGTCTTTGAGACAGTCCGGCGGGTGAAATCGCAACTCGCCCCGGACAAGACGCTGATTGGTTTCTGCGGTTCGCCATGGACGGTCGCCACCTACATGATTGCCGGCCGCGGCTCCCCCGACCAGGCCGCCGCCCGAATCTTCGCACTGACGCAGCCCGAGGCCTTTGCGCGGCTGCTCGATATCCTCGTCGAGGCATCGGCGGCTTACCTCATCGCGCAATTCGAGGCCGGCGCCGATGTTGTGCAATTGTTCGAAAGCTGGGCGCTCAACATCGACGAGCATCAGTTCCAGACCTACGTGATCGCCCCGAACCGCCGGATCGTCGCGAAGGTGCGGGCCACGATCCCCGATGCCCCGATCATCGGTTTCCCGCGCGGCGCCGCGGCGATGATCCCGGCCTATGTCGAACAGACCGGCGTCAATGCCGTCGGGCTCGATTACATGACGCCCCTGGCGGTCGCGGATTCAATCCTGCCCGGTCCGCTGGCCGTGCAGGGCAACCTCGATCCCCTCCGGCTTCTTGCTGGCGGCGCGCGGATGGAAGCGCGGATCGAGGAGATTATCGCGGCCTTTGCCAACCGGCCGCATATCTTCAATCTGGGGCACGGCATCGTGCCCGAAACGCCGATCGCCCATGTCGAGCGGCTGGTCGAGATCGTCAAACGGGGGCGCTGAGATGTGGTGGTACGACTGGATCAAGGCGCTGCATGTGATCAGCGTCATCGCCTGGATGGCGGGGATGATGTACCTGCCGCGGCTGTTCGTTTATCACGCCGACGCCGCCATCGGTTCGGATAAATCCGAAACGTTCAAGCTGATGGAGCGCCGCCTCTACCGCGGCATCACCACCCCAGCCATGGTGGCGACATGGGTGTTCGGCCTCGCCATGGTGTTTCACGGCCTCATCGACTGGGGCAGTGTCTGGCCCTGGGTGAAGGCGGCGATGGTGCTCGCGCTCTCCGGCGTCCACGGTTTCTACGGCCGCCTGCTCCGCGACTTCGCCACCGACCGCAACACGCGCCCGGCGCTGTTCTTCCGCCGCATCAACGAAATTCCGTTCGTCATCGCCATCGTCATCGTGGTGATGGTGATCGTGAGGCCGTTCTGACACGACCGGGCCGCTGCCCGCGTTTCACGTGAATCCAAAAATCATGGCCCCGGCGCCCCGCCGGCCTTGAACAATACGGCGCTTCAAGCTATCTCAGCGCCATCGCACCATCAAAGCGCACGCCGCCCGGCGTAATCGCGGTGCATCAAAATCCCCCAAAATGCCAAATCTCCCAGGGTTACCCGCCGCATGGAAACTATGAAGCTCAGCGAGCTCAAGGCCAAAACTCCCGCTGACCTGCTCACTTTTGCCGAGCAATACGAGGTCGAAAGCGCCTCGACGCTGCGCAAGCAGGAGCTGATGTTCGCGATCCTCAAGGAGCTCGCGGCCCGCGATATCGAGATCGTCGGCGAAGGCGTGGTGGAAGTGCTGCCCGACGGGTTCGGCTTCCTCCGCTCCCCGGACGCCAACTACCTGCCCGGTCCCGACGACATCTACGTCTCCCCCAGCCAGATCCGCCGCTTTTCGCTGCGGACTGGCGACACGGTCGAGGGCGAGATCCGCTCTCCCAAGGAGGGCGAGCGCTATTTTGCGCTGCTAAAGGTCGCCACGATCAATTTCGAGGATCCCGAGCAGATCCGCCACAAGGTCAATTTCGACAACCTCACGCCCCTCTACCCCGATGAGCGCCTGCGGCTTGAACTGCCCGATCCGACCAACAAGGACAAATCCGCCCGCGTCATGGATCTCGTGGCGCCGATCGGCAAAGGCCAGCGCGCCATCATCGTGGCGCCGCCGCGCTCTGGTAAGACCGTGCTGTTGCAGAACATCGCGCAGTCGGTCGCGACCAACCATCCCGAGTGCTACCTGATCGTGCTGCTGATCGACGAGCGGCCGGAGGAAGTCACCGACATGCAGCGCTCCGTGCGTGGCGAAGTCGTCTCCTCGACCTTCGACGAGCCTGCCAGCCGCCACGTGCAGGTCGCCGAAATGGTGATCGAGAAGGCAAAACGCCTCGTCGAGCACAAGCGCGATGTCGTCATCCTGCTGGACTCCATCACCCGCCTCGGCCGCGCCTACAACACGGTGGTCCCGTCCTCCGGCAAGGTGCTGACCGGCGGCGTCGACGCCAATGCCCTGCAGCGCCCGAAGCGCTTCTTCGGCGCCGCACGCAACATCGAAGACGGCGGCTCGCTGACCATCATCGCGACGGCGCTGATCGATACGGGCTCGCGCATGGACGAAGTGATCTTCGAAGAGTTCAAGGGCACCGGTAACAGCGAAATCGTCCTCGACCGCAAGGTTTCCGACAAGCGCATCTTCCCGGCGATGGACGTCACCAAGTCCGGCACCCGCAAGGAAGAGCTGCTGGTCGAACCGGACATCCTTCGCAAGATGTATGTGCTGCGGCGCATCCTCAATCCGATGGGGACTGTCGACGCCATGGAGTTCCTCATGGACAAGCTCCGCCAGACCAAGACGAACAGCGATTTCTTCGATTCGATGAATACTTAGCGCCCGGCGGGGCGGGAGCTTTTAAGTGCTTACCGCAATTGCGGAATTTCACCCGCTCGCCCCGACCACAGCTGTCATCCCAGCGGAAGCTGGGACCCACCTCGCCCGCTCCACTACCCCAACATTCGTCATCCCCGGGCTTGACCCGGGGACCCAGCGACGCCCTCCTCCATTGAGGGTCCCGCTGGGTGGCCGGGTCGAGCCCGGCCATGACGGTGGGTGGGGAGAGCTTTTCTGGTCATCCACAACGCGTGCAGTCGGCTTATCCCTCCTCGGCGCGCAGCGCTGGGGAGGGGGGACCGGCGAAGCCGGTGGGTGGGGGCTTGCCACAAACGCTAAGCTCGCCCCATGACCGACACCGACACCATCGTCGCCCTCTCCTCCGGCGCCCTGCCCTCCGGCGTCGCCATCATCCGCCTCTCCGGCCCGCACACGAACGCAGTTCTAGCGGCTCTCACCGCCACCCTCCCGGAACCCCGTCGCCTCACCCTCCGCCCCCTTTCCCTCGACGGCGAACGCATCGACACAGGCCTCATCGCCTGGATGCCCGGCCCACACAGTTTCACCGGCGAAGACACCGCCGAGCTGCAAGTCCACGGTTCGCCTGCTGTCGTGCGCCGCCTGCTCCGCGGCCTCACGGCAATCCCCGGCCTCCGCCTTGCGGAGCCCGGCGAGTTCACCCGCCGCGCCTTCCTCAATGGCCGGCTCGACCTCACCGAAGTCGAAGGTCTCGGCGATCTCATCGATGCGGAGACCGAAACGCAACGCCAGCAAGCGGTCGCGCGCCTTGCCGGCGGCATCTCCGATCGCGTCGCCGCCTGGCGCGAAACGCTGCTCGACGCGCGCGCCGAAGTCGAAGCCCGCCTAGACTTCTCCGACGAAGGCGATGTTTCCGCCGAGCTGCCACATAACGTGATTCAATCCGTCCGCGACCTGGCGGACCAGCTTCGCAACGCGGCCGAATCCGTCGGCCGCGGCCGCATCGTGCGCGAAG
>JBKJTB010000306.1:0-4274 GCA_046594305.1 Devosia sp.
CTGGGCGTTCGGCTCGCCGCGGGCGACTGGCTCGAATTCGAGTTCGACGCTCGTCCGGACTCGGCCCGGCCGATTCTCGTCGACCGCGACGGCAGCGAGCTACCGGCGGAGTTCGTCAACACGGCGCGCGGCCTGCGGGTCACTGCGAGAAGCGCCGCGGTGGCCGCGCGGCTGAAATTCCTCCCCGAGTCCTGACCAGCGTGCTGCCGCGTCAACCTTTCGTTAAGCCTCAGGTTTAAGCCTTCTTAGCGCTGCATCTGGCACTCTCCCGGCTCACCCAGAGTGGGCATGCCTTGGGTCCGACGCTCTACATCCTTCGCTCGCCTCAACTGCAGGTGATGCTCGCCGGCGCGCTGCTGATCGCGGCGGCGCTGCTGGGCGTCTTCGCGCCGATCGACAACGCGCTGCGCAGCCAGCGCTTCGGTCTCAGCACCATCCCCGCCAGCGGCGATACAGTGTTCGTCGATATCGATACCGCCAGCCTCGACAGCGTTGGCGTCTGGCCGTGGCCGCGCAGCGTCCATGCCCGCATCCTCGATGAGCTGATGGCGCTGGGCGCCGGCAAGGTTGCCTTCGACGTCGATTTCGCCGTGGCGTCGGACGCAGCGGGGGACGCCGCATTCGAGCGGGCGCTCGCCGATGCCGGCGGCTATGCGCTGCTCGCCGCGTTCCAGCAGCAGCAAATCGGCTCGAGCGAGCCCGCCGTCAACCTGCCGCTGCCCCGCTTCGCCCAATATGCCGATCCGGTCGCGGTCAACGTCAACCTCGACGCCGACGGCATCGTGCGGAGCTATCCGCTCGGCATGTGGCTCGGCGGCCGCTGGGTGCCCTCGATCGCCGCGGTGCTCGGCGATCTCAGCCCCACCGCCCAGGGCCAGTTCGGCGTCGACTACTCGATCGATCCCGCCTCGGTGCCCCGCATCTCGGCCCGCGATCTGCTGGAACATCGCATCGTGCCCGCGGCGGTTGCCGGCCGCGATGTGGTGATCGGCGCATCCGCCGTCGAGCTCCGCGATTTCTTCGTCGTGCCGCGTCACGGCATCCTGCCGGGCGCACTGCTGCAGATCGTCGCCGCCGAAACGCTGCAGCAGGGGCGCGCCCTGGTCGGCATCGGGCTCTGGCCCGAATTGCTCGCGCTGCTCGTCCTCATCGGCATCGGCGCATGGCTCAGGAGCGGCCGGCCGCTGTGGGCCGTCGCCGTCTCCTGCGTCGCCATCGCCGCCAGCGCCGAGACCGTCGCTGCCACAATGCAGATCCAGGCGGCGCTGCTCGTCGACACCGCCGCCATCCACATCGGCCTCGCCGCAATCCTCCTGACCGCGCTGGTCGACGAGGTGCGCAAGCGTGGCGAGCAGCACGCCAAAGCGACACGCGAGCGCGATGCGGTGCGCGTCGTTCTCGATCGCGTCATCACCGACAATTTCGACGGCGTCGTCATCGTCGAGGACAATGGCCGCATCGTCTCCGCCAGCCAGTCCGCGGCAACGCTCCTCGCCCGGCCGCTGATCGGCGAGGAGGCGAGCGCCGTCCTGCCGCCCGGCCTCGCCGACGCCGTGCGTCAATGCTTTGCCGAGGGCAGCGCGCCAGCGGTCGTCGAGCTCCAGGTGGAAACGCCCGACGGGCCACGCCAGCTCGAATACGCGGCGACCCAGTCAGAGGTCGTGATCGATGGCGCGCCTCGCGTTGTGGTCAGCCTCACCTTCCGCGACATCACGGCGCGGCGCACCGTCGAGGACCGGCTGCTCTATCTCAGCCGCCACGACCCAGTCACCGGCGCACTCACCCGCGGCGCCCTGCTCGACGAGGCGCGGGCCCGTCTCGGTGCCGGCGCCGCGCTCTCGCTGGTGATGCTCGACCTCCGCCGCTTCCGCGCCATCAACGACACGCTGGGCCACAGCCAGGGCGATGTGCTGCTGCGCCTCGTGGTGTCGCGCCTGCGCAATATGGGGCCGGATGCCGTGGCGCGGCTCGGCGGCGACAGTTTTGCGCTGCTCGCACCCGCCATGGAACCCGACACGCTCACCGGCTATTGCGAAAGCATCACCGAATGGCTGAGCTTTCCCTACCAGCTCGATGGCGGCCACCGCGCAGTGATCGCCGCGAGCGCCGGCGCCACCACATCGCTGCTCTCGGGCACCTCTGCCGAGGCCATGCTCAGCCACGCCGACATGGCGCTGTCGGAAGCCAAGCAAACGGCCGGCAATGGCGTGCGTCTGTTCGAGCGCGGCATGGACGACCGGCTGCACGCCAGCCAGAAGATGGACGCGGCCCTGCGCGAGGCGCTGCGGCTCGAAAAGCTGACGCTCGTCTATCAGCCGCAGTTCGATTTGAAGACCGGCCGGATCATCGGTGCGGAAGCGCTCAGCCGCTGGACCGATGACACCCTCGGCGTCGTCTCGCCAGCCGACTTTATCGCCGCGGCCGAAGAGACCGGCATCATCGTCGAACTCGGTGCCTGGGTCATGGAGACGGCCTGCCGCGAAGCGGCAACCTGGCCCGCGCACATCCGTCTGGCCGTCAACGTCTCGCCTGTGCAGTTCGAGCTCTCGGATGTCGCGATCACCATTGAAACGGCGCTCCAGAAGTCCGGCCTCGATCCGCGCCGCCTCGATATCGAGATCACCGAAGGTGTGTTCGTCCGCCATGCGGCGCAGGTCACCGAAACGCTGGAGATGATCCGCGCCATGGGTGTCGGCATCGCGCTCGACGATTTCGGCACCGGCTACTCCTCGCTGGGCTATCTGGGCCGGCTCCCCATCGACAAGATCAAGATCGACCAGCGTTTCGTCCGCGAACTCCCCGACGACGACGAATCCGCCGCCATCGTCAGCGCCGTCCTCGCCCTCACCCACGCGCTCGGCAAAGCCGCCGTCGCCGAAGGCATCGAAACCGCCGCCCAGGCTGAGTTGTTGCGCACTGCCGGCTGCGAATACGGCCAGGGCTTCCACTTCGGCCGCCCGATGAGCGGGATTGCCTTGATGCAGATGGCAGCGAACGAGCAGGCACCATCGGCCGCCGTAGCCTAGGCAACGCTCCACTCCCGTCACCACTCACGCGCATTGAGTTTGGCCAGCCCCCACCCACCACGCTACGCGTGGTCCCCCCTCCCCGATAGGGGAATTATATACTTGACTGAACAGCGTACAATCCCTAGATAAGAGGGACAGGAGCGCTGTAAATGGCCGATCTCACGAACCCGATCTTCACCGACGCCGACAAGGCTCGCGAGCACTTCGAAGCTACGCGGTGGCCGGATGGTGCTTACTGCCCATTTTGCGGTCAGTTCGAGACGGTCAAGAAGCTGGGCGGCAAGTCGATGGGGCCGGGCTGGTATCATTGTTCGGATTGCCGCCGCAAGTTCACGGCGCTGGTCGGCACTGTGATGGAGCGGTCGCATATCCCGGTGAACAAGTGGCTGCTGGCGATGCATCTGATGTGCGCCAGCAAGAAGGGTATTAGCGCGCACCAGTTGCACCGCATGCTTGGGGTCACCTACAAGTCGGCATGGTTCATGGCGATGCGTATCCGCGAGGCTATGCGCGAACTGAACCCGGTTGAGCCCATGGGCGGCAACGGTGGCACGGTCGAAGTCGACGAAACCTATGTTGGCGGCAAAGAGAAGAACAAGCACCGCAACAAGCGGGCCAATCCGACTGGTGGTAGCGGCGGCAAGGAAATCGTCTTCTCGCTGGTTGAGCGTAACGGCAAGGTCCGCTCGCATCACGTTGCCAATGTCAGCGCCAAAACGCTTCGCCCGATCCTTGAGGCGCAGATTGACGCCGATGCTACCGTTTACAGCGACACGGGCGGCGCACGTCTGGCGACGGAGTTTGCCAAGCACGGCATGGTAAATCACTCGATTGGCGAGTATGTGCGCGGCCCCGTCTACACCAACACGATTGAGGGTTACTTCTCGATCCTAAAGCGCGGCATCACCGGCACCTATCACCACGTCAGCCAGCAGCACCTCAAGCGCTACCTTGGCGAATTTGACTTCCGTTACAACGAACGCTCCGGACTTGGCGTCAGTGACGCGGCGCGCGCTGCAAAAGCCGTTCTCGGCACCGTAGGCAAGCGCGTGACCTATCAAGGAACTAACCGAGCCCCGTTCTAGGACGCCGGGTCGGATTTTCTCCGGCCGGGGGCCGGCTGATCCGCGTCAGCTTTCTTTCGATTTCGAGTCGGAACCGGGGGATGAGCAACGTGGGGCTTTGGCGGGGTGTTGAGCATGCGTCTTAACACCTCGTCCCGCCTTTTCGCGGTTTCTTCGTTGC
>JBKJTB010000330.1:0-6817 GCA_046594305.1 Devosia sp.
CATGCCTGCCATGAAGACGACCAGGCAGTAGCCCACCTGCACCCACACAATCACCAGCGACACCGCTGCCAGCGCGTAGGTCGCATCGCCGATCCAGTTCTGCGCGAACGCGCCGAGCCCGACCATCTTGAGGATCGCATTGGCGACGCCGACGGGATTGAGGATCCAACCCCAGAGCACGCCGGCGACGGTAAGCGGCAGGATCTGCGGCAGGTAGAACGCGGCGCGGAAGAAGCTCGAGACCCTCTCGCCGAACTGGTCGCGCACATAGTCGAAGAGCAGCGAGGCGAGGACGAGTCCGATCAGCACCGGGATGGCCGTCATCGAGATCATGTACAACAGCGTGTTGTGCATCGAGCCCCAGAACTGGTCGTCCGTCAGGAGCCGCTGGTAGTTCTGCGCGCCCACCCAGCGCGGCGTCCCCACGCCCTTCCAGGCAGTGAAGCTCAGCACGAAATTGGCGATCTGCGGGCCGATGACGATGAGGATCAACCCGACGAAACCGGGGATCAGATAGAGGTAGTAGCCGCGCCTGTGACGACCGACGCTGACACTGTCGACAGCCATTTTTCACCCTCCCCGAAGTGGGCCGCCACCTCACCGGCGGCGGCCCTCTTTGGTCCGCCGCTTTACTGGCTGGCCTGTGCGTCGTCGTAGACGCTCTTGACCTCTTCGACGAACTGCTCGGGCGTCAGTGTGCCCTGCAGCAGGCCAGTGTCCTTCTGGTTCAGCACATCATAGAAACCCGGCACCGGCCAGTCGGGATAGAAGCCGAGGCCTTGCTTGGCGGCGATCTGCGCGAACACGGCCGACGCATTGGCGCCTACCGGGTTGGTGACCCCGGCCGGATCGGCGGCGAACGACACGCCGCCATTGTTGGCCTGCTCGGTCTGGTACTTGGTCGAGAGCAGGAGGCTGATGAACTCCTTGGCCAATTCGGGGTTCTTCGAACCCTTCGGGATGATCCACAGATTGCCGGTCGAGCCCACCGAGTACTTCGGCGTCGGGATCACGAACTGGCCCCACTTGAAGTCCTTGATGTTGGCCGAGAAGTTGCCGAGATTCCAGGTGCCCGAGACGTAGATCGGCGAGGCGCCTGAGGTGAACTGCAGCGAGGCGTCGTCGTCGTTCATGCCCGTCGAGTCTTTGGTGATGTATCCCTTGGCCAGCCAGTCGGTCAGGGTCTGCGCCGCGTAGAGATACGGTGCGCCATCAAGCGGCTCCTTGAGACCCTGGTAGTTCTGGATCCAGGTGTCGTCCGCCTTGGTGTAGGCAAGCGACGCGAGCAGGTGCTGGCCGCTCGTCGACGCCCCACCCAGTGCCAGCGGCACAACGCCCTGCCCCTTGAACGTTTCGAAAGCCGACACCAGCTCATCGAGCGTGGTCGGCACCTTGACGCCCGCCTTCTCGAAGGCGTCGATATTGTAGAACGCCGAAACATACTCGCCGTAGGTCGAGATGCCCCAGATCGGACCTGAGCCATAGACGCCCAGTTCGTTGTAGCGGCTCAGCACCAGTTGGCCCTCGTTGAGCAGCTTGTCCCAGCCTTCTGCTGTGTAAGCGTCGTCGAGGTTGGTCAGCAAACCCTGGCTGGCCACGAGGCCGGCGGTGGCGTTGCCCTTGTTGTATTCGAGAACGTCGGGCGCTTCGGCCGAGTTGAGGATCATGCTGCCCGACTGCTGCAGCTGATCGAACGTCTTCTGCTCAAAATTGACCGTCACGTCCGGATGGTTGGCCTTCAGCTCTTCGAGAGCCTTGGTCCAGGTGATGCCCTGCGCGCTATCGGCGCCCTCGAACCACCAGATGTTGAACGTCTTGTCCTGAGCGAAGGTCGGACTGCTCAGCAGCATCAGCGATGCGCCGGCGACCAGCGCCAGTTTCGATAGTGAAGTCATGTCGATGTTCCTCCTCATCAGCGGACCGTTTTCCTCCCCATCAAGCCGGCATGTGGTCCGCGATTGACCCGGCCTTAGGATTTCGATTGCGCTATGCAGCCGCGACGAACTCCCCGCCCCGGCTGTGCTTCAGATGATTCAGAGCGTGGATCTGCCCGGTCATTTCGAGCTCGTCGCGATAGACCGGATCATGCCAGCCCTCGATGTCGATCGAGCCCGCATAGCCGGCGAGCCGCAGCTCGCTGATGATGTCGGTCCAGTTGCTGTCGCCGAACCCCGGCGTGCGCATGAACACGAACTTCTCCTTGCCGAAGATGCCGTGCTCCCTGATCACTTCCCAGCGCACCGTGGCATCCTTGCCGTGCACGTGGAAGAATTTGGGTGCCCATTTCCGGATCTGCGGCAGCGGATCGATCAGATAGACGAGCTGATGACACGGCTCCCATTCGAGCCCGATATTGTCGTGCGGCGTCTCGTTGAAGATCAGCTCCCAGGCATCAGGATTGTGCGCGACGTTCCAGTCGCCGGTGGCCCAGTTGCCGTCCATGGCGCAGTTCTCGAACGCGATGCGGACGCCATTGTCGGCGGCGCGCTTGGCGAGATCGGTCCACACCTGCTTGTACCGCGGCAGGCTATCGGTCAGCGGCTTGCCGCGGACCCGGCCGGTGAAGCCCGCGACACAGGTCGCGCCGAAATGGCGGGCGTTGTCGATGCAGTCCTTCCAGCCCTGCAGAGTCTGGCGGTCCATCTCCCGATCTTCGAGCGGATTGCCGAACATGCCGAGGGTCGAAATCGTGATGTCGCGATTGCCGATGGCATCGAGCGAGCGCTTGCCGAGCTCAGCCAGATTCTGCCCATTGGTGGTCTGCCAGAAGAACGGCTCGAAACTCTCGAACCCATGATCGGCAATCGCCGCGATATTCTCGGCGGCTTTGCCTTCGGTAGCCTTGATCATGGTGCCGATGCGGATCGACTTGGCGGGGTTCGTCAATTGATGGTCCTTCATACGGAGATTTCGACGCGCTGGCGGCGGGCGGCGCTTTCGATCGCGCCGAACACCATGCCGAGGCTCTTGATGTTGTCCTCGCCCGCCGTCTCGGGCTGGTGTCCGTTGGCGATGGCGTCGAGGAAGTCGGCAATGACGCTGGTGTGCCCATGCGTGTGAACGTCGTCGGGCACCGGCAGCACTTCGACTTCGGCTATGGGCCTGAGGAAGCCGTCGTCGCCGTTGACCACATGCGCGTCGAACCGATCGGCACCGTCCCACAGCAGCGTGCCCCGCGTCCCAACGACCCGCCAGCCGCTCTCCCAGCTCGTCCTGCCACCCTCGGCGACCCACGAGCCGCGATAGGTGAACATCACGCCGTCGGCCATCTCGAAGATGGCGTTGGCCGCCGCACCATGCGCGTACCACGAGCCCTTGGGGTTGCTCTCGATGCAATAGACCGCGAGCGGATCGGCGTTGGCCATGAAGCGCGCCGCGTCGAGCGTGTGGATTGCCATGTCGAGTAGCAGCACATTGTGCATCTGCTCGCGGAAACCACCGAAATGCGCCCCGATGAAGAAGTCGGCGTGCAGCGCGGTAAGCTCGCCCAGCGCACCCGTCTCGATCAACCGGCGGATGCGCCGCACACCTGGAATGAACCGGCGGTTCTGCACCACAGCATGAATGCGTCCCGCAGCTCTGGCCGCGGCGACGATCTCGCGCGCCTCACTCATCGACGCCGCCATCGGTTTTTCGGTCAGTACGTGGCAGCCGTAACGGAGCCCGGTGAGCACGACATCGCGTCGGCTCGCGGGAACGGCCACGTCGAACAGCAGGTCCGGCTTGGTCGCCGCCAGCATCGCCTCGAGATCGGTGCCGACTTCAGCGTCCGAAAGGGAGAACTCCGCGCGCCGCCGTTCCGCCGCGCCTTGGTCGATGTCGACCAGGCCGGCGATCGCGACACGATCTCGAAGCGATGGCTGCTCGGTCAGCGCCTCGAGCCAGCCTTTCGACATAGCTCCGCACCCGACCAAAACGGCGTTCAACACGCTGTGGTCCTCCTCGATCCGCGCTAGGCGGTTAGTCCCCTCTCACAGGCGCGGCTCTTGGAGGCCACCAGCCCGTAAACGTTTACGACGATGTACCGGAAACGTTTACGTGTCAACTGGCTCCAAACGCCGATCTGCGCTACTCACCCAGTTCAGGATTAGAGGACGTACGCACCAATGATCGGGATCAAGCGCTTGGCCGAGCATCTCAACATCTCGATCGGCACCGTGTCCCGCGCGCTCAACGGCCGCCCCGACGTCAACCCCGAGACTCGCCAGCGCGTGCTCGAGGCGGCTGCCGAACTCGGCTACGTCGCCAACCAGTCGGGCCGCAATCTTCGCCAGGGCAACACCAACGCCATCGGCTTCATGATCGAGTCCGGCGTCGACACCGCCGGCAACAGCGACAATTTCTTCCTCGGCGTGTTCGACGGCGTGCAGCATGTGCTCACCCGCCATCATCTGGATCTGGTGGTGCTGCCCTGCCCCGGCGACGAGGACCCCTCGCAATATCTGCAGCGCATGGTGGCCCGCCGCGCCGTCGACGCCATGATCATCTCGGCGACACATCGCGTCGACGCCCGCATCGACATGCTAGCCAAGGCCCGCATCCCCTTTATCGCGCTCGGCCGCTCGACCTCCGGCGGCGAGCATCCCTGGGTCGATCTCGATTTCGAAGGCATCGCCAATCGCGCCGTCGATCGGCTCGTCTCGAAAGGCCACCGCCGCATTGCGCTCGGCCTCCCCAGCAACGACATCAACCTCGGCTTCATCTTCCTCGAAGGCTTCAAGCAGGCGCTCAAGCGGCACAAGATCAAGGCCGATCCATCGCTGATCATCCGCGCCGCCTCGACCGAGCAGGGCGGCTACCAGATCGCCCACGAAATCCTCGCCATGAAGGAGCCGCCGACGGCGGTGGTCCTGATCTACGAACTGATGGCGATCGGCGTCTATCGCCGTCTCAGTGAAGCTGGCCTGACCCCCGGCAAGGACCTCGCGGTCATCGGCTTCCGCGAGTCACCGCTGGCCAAATTCCTCTCGCCGACCCTCACATGCTTCCGCATGTCGCTGCGCGATCTGGGCATCGGCCTCGGCGAATCGCTGCTGGCCGCGATGCCCGCCTACGCAGAGATCTACCCGCAGGGCGTCGTCAACAAGATCTGGCCAATGGAACTGGTCGCTGGCGAAAGCGATCAGTTGAGCCTGAGCACGTAGCGGCTTCCGCGGCCGGCGCTAGCGCAGCTATCGGACCGCTGCTACGCTCCCAGCATGCGAACAATCGGAACATGGTCGACAAACGCGAAAGCCGGCTGCAGCCCGAGGTGCTGGTGAACGATCCTTTGCCGGCGCCGCAAATGTCCGAGATTAGAATTATCGGGGTGCCGCGATCCGGGACCAATCTCGCGCGGTTCATCATCGAGACCCAGAGCGATATCGCCGGCGTCTTCAACAAGGTGTGGTGGAAGCACGCGATCGTGCCCCCACTCATGGCTGGCCCCGCGACCATCATCGACCAGACCCCCACACTCGTGATGTTTCGCGAGGATCCGATCGACCAGCTCGTGTCGCTGTTCAACTTTGCCTCAAAAGGTCGAACGGCAGTCAGCGGGGCGAGCGAGCTGAACGCCTTTATCCGATCCCCGATCATCATGATGCCCGGCGTCGACGAGAACCGCCTCCGGTTTTCCTCACCCGTCGAATATCTGTGGCAGTACTATTGGCGGATCCTCGATTGGCCGAAGCCCGACAAGGTTCTGCTCTCGATTGAAAGTCTGCTGCGCGACCCTGCGGCGGTCACGCAGGCCTGTCGCTTTCTCTGCCCCGATGCCCAGATCCATATCCAGCGGGGCGCCCCTGACGGCTATCTGGGGA
Source organism: Devosia sp. (assembly GCA_046594305.1). Classification (GTDB taxonomy): domain Bacteria; phylum Pseudomonadota; class Alphaproteobacteria; order Rhizobiales; family Devosiaceae; genus Devosia_A. The sequence continues at coordinate 5,802 of JBKJTB010000330.1, forward strand.
GAAACACCGACAGTACGCCAGAGTCGCGCCTGTCGTTTGAAGCCGGCACCACGCTGGCCGAGGAGAACGCCCGCAAAGAGGCGCTGACCCAAAGCATCGAACCCGGCGTTCGAGCCGCCGTGGGTGATCGCCTGGGCGATCTCTACGGCATGCTGCGCGCCGCTAGTCAGCAATCGACGAGTGGAGCGCCCTGACCTCCGGCACTAGGCAGAACGACATTCTGCATCTAGGCGAGGACCTCCTCCAGTTCGGCTCGCCAGCTGCCGACGAATCTCTCGGGCGTAAAGTGCGAAGCCGTTTCCCTCGCGGCATCGGAGATGCGCAGGCAGAGCGCCTCGTCATTGACGGCTTCGGCGGCGAGCGTCGCAATGGTCTCGTAGTCCAGCCATTCGACCGTCAGGCAATTGATGCCGGGCTTCATGTAGTCCCGGCCGCCAACGCCATTGAGGCCGAGGACAACCGCTCCGCACGCCATGGCCTCCAGCGGCATCAGGCCAAACCCTTCGACCGGTGAAAACGCCAGGACGAACCTTGGTTCGGCGAGGGTACGAAGATAATTTTCCAGCGGCAGCGAGTAAGGCTCCAGACTGGTCACTTCGACGCCCGGGCAGTTGCGCCGGATGGCGTCGATGGTGTGCCTCAGGCCGGCTTGCTGAAGCGCCGTGTTCTGCTTGCCGATCACGAGGATGGCATTTTTCTTGTCGAGCCATCGCCCGCGCCGCAACGCCTCGGACGGAAGGTCGTAGAATGGCGGGATAACGCGCGGCTCGATGCCATAGACGGCCGTGAGGGAGTCGGCGGCGGCCGCGCTCACCGCAACATAGTGGGTGAATTTGTCGAGAAGTTCGAACGTGCGTATCCCCTGCACGTAGCTGATCGATCGGCCGGGAAAGGTCCGCCCGAGCCCGAAACTGGAAAAGACCGGGTTGCAGATCAGCAAATCGTCGGGGGTGGCCACCGCGCACACATCGGCCAGCGGCACGGATTGAGCAATCTCGGGATCCCCGAACATCAGC
>JBKJTB010000331.1:0-2859 GCA_046594305.1 Devosia sp.
GCTGGCGCAGAGTGCCGCGCAGGCCAGCTCCGAAGTGAAGGGCCTGATCGAGCAGTCTGGCGCGGAAGTGAAGACCGGCTCGAAGCTCGTCACCGAAGCCGCATCAAAACTCGAGGCCATGCTGACGGCCGCGCGGTCGTCCAACGAACTGATGGACGGCATCGCCAAGCAATCGCGGGATCAGGCGGCGTCGATCGAGGAGGTCAACTCGGCTGTCCGGCAGATGGACGAGATGACCCAGCACAATGCGGCGCTGGTCGAGGAGACCAACGCCTCGATCGAACGCACCGAGGAACAGGCCACCGAACTCGATCGCATCGTCGACGTGTTCCGCCTCGAGGACGCGCCGCAGTTGCAGGTCGCGCGCCGCCGCCGCGCCTGACCCCTCCCGCTTTTGGGCGCGCGCTGCTAGAAGGGCGCGCTTCGGCGGTTGGACGAACGGGCCCTCTTGGGATCGTTCGGTCCAGAGCGCAAGAGAGCTAGGGAGAGAGTCATGCCGCGCGTCCTGCTGTTCACCGGTTGCGTCAACCAGCCTGTGTCATACGCGAAAGCCGCGAGCGGCAAGGGGATTGCGAGTTTCTTCGTCGACCCCGAGACCGGCGCGGCTGAACCCGGTCCGGTCTTTACCGACATCCTGAACCCGACCTTTGTCGCGCTCTCGGCCGATGGCAGCAGGCTCGCGGCGATCAGCGAATCCGAGGACCAGCCTGAGGACAGCCTGAGCCTGTTCGCTGTCAATGCCGTGACCGGCGAACTGACACTGCTCGGCCGGCAGTCGACGCGCGGCACCACCGCCTGCCATTGTGCTTTCGACGCCGCGGGAACAATGGTCGCGACCGCCAACTACACCGCCGGGTCGCAACCGGCAGGCAATGCGATCACCGTGCACCGGATCGAGAACGGTGTGCCGGGACCGGCGTTGACGAACATCGTCCACACCGGCAATGGCCCGAACGCCGCGCGGCAGGAGCGCTCGCATGCCCATTGCGTGCGCTGGACGCCGGACCAGAAGTATATCGCGGTGGTCGATCTCGGCATCGACAGCGTGCGGCTCTATCGCGCCACCGACTTCTCTCTGGCGAGCGAGACGAAGCTGCCCGCCGGCAGCGGACCGCCGGCACATCGTGTTCCATCCGACCAAGCCGCTGGCCTATGTGATGAGCGAGCTGCAGACCGGGGTAACGACGCTTCGCTATGCCGATGGCCAGCTCGAAATCCTCGCCACGCATCTGGTGCCCGGCGGCGGCGATGGCTCAGGCATCAAGGTTGCGCCTGATGGCACACTCCTACTGGTGGGCGATCGCGGCAACCATGCGATCGCGCGCTTTGCCATCGATCCGGTGACCGGGATCGCGACCTATGTGGCGTCGACGCCGTCGGGTGGTGAGATCCCGCGCGATCTCGACTTCGGGGCGAATGGCCGACTGCTCGCCGTAGCCAATGTCCGCGCCAACGCCGTGCAACTGTTCTCGCATGGCAGCGACGGCACGCTGACGCCGCTCTCGACGATCGTCACCGGCACGCCGACGTCTGTCGCGTTCCTCTCCTAGCGATCAATTCTTTGAACTATTCAGTGTCCTGAGTCGTATCTGACTCCAGTATGGAGACAGACATGGCCGGGACAGCGAACAAAGGCGTGGCGTGGGTCACGGGCGCGGGCACCGGCATTGGCCGGGCGCTCGCCAAGCGGCTGGCAGAGGACGGCTGGACGGTCGCCGCCAGCGCCCGCACAGCGCGCGACCTCGACTCGCTGGCTGCCGAAGTGCCGGGGCGGATAACGGCGTTACTGCTCGACGTGACCGACGCGAAGGCCGCCGAGGCCACCGGCCGCGCCATCGAAGCGAGCCTCGGGCCGATCGATCTGGCGATCCTCAATGCCGGCAGCTACTTCCCGACGACCGCGCAAAAATTCTCGGTCGAGAATTTCCGCAAAACCGTCGACGTCAATCTGATGGGTGTCGTCAACTGCATGGGGCCGATCGTGCCGTCGATGGTCGAGCGCCGCGCCGGCCACATCGCCATCATGGGCTCGCTCACGGCCTTTGTCGGATTGCCGACCGCCGCGTCGTACGGCGCGACGAAGGCGGCGCTCAACTCGATGGCCGAGGCGTTCAAGCCGGACTTCGACCAGTACGGCGTCACCATCACCGTGATCAACCCGGGCTTCGTCAAGACCCCCGCGACCGACAAGAACCGCTTCCCGATGCCGTTCCTGATGGGCGTCGACGATGCCGTCGGTCACATCATGCGCGGGCTCGAGGCGAAGAAGTTTGCCATCGATTTCCCGTGGCAGATGAATTTCGGCATCAAGGTGCTGGGCGCATTGCCCGGCTGGGCGAAGTTTGGGATTACGCGGAAGATGATCCCGAAGAACTAGCAGTCGGCGTTCCTCGCCTGTGGCGTCGCCGCGGGGGAGGGGGACCAGCGAAGCTGGTGGAGGGGGCGAGACTGGACTGGGTGTGTGTGGCCGCCCCCTTCCGTCAGCTCTGCTGACACCTTCCCCCGCTCGCGGGGGAAGGGGCGCCGACTGCAGCTTCAGTTCTCGACGATCGTCGTTGCGACCTTTGCGGACGCTGCGCGATGGCGGAACACCGGCACGCCTTTGAGGAAGAGCTTCATCGCCTCCCAATGAATGGCGGCGGTGACCTTCAGCGTCATCAGCGGGTAGGCGAACAGGGCGCGGAGCAATGTCGCGTCGGTCAGCGGCTGGCGCGTGCCGGCAAAGCTGGCCTTGAGCAGGAGGCCCTGCGGGTCGGTCTCGTCGATCGACACCAGCACTTTCTCGCCCGGCGGCTCGATGTGGAATGTGTAGGCGCAATCCATCGGCACGAAGGGCGAGACGTAGAGCTCCTTGGCGCA
>JBKJTB010000394.1:0-3935 GCA_046594305.1 Devosia sp.
GCATCGAGCGCGTGATAGACATTGGCGAGGGTCTGCGCCTCGACGCCCTGGCTCGCATCGACGACCAGCAGCGAGCCCTCGACGGCGGCCATCGAGCGGCTGACTTCGTAGGCGAAGTCGACGTGGCCGGGGGTGTCGATGAGGTTGAGGACGTAGGTCTCGCCGTTGAGCGCCTTGTAATTGAGGCGCACGGTCTGCGCCTTGATGGTGATGCCGCGCTCGCGCTCGATATCCATCGAATCGAGCACCTGCTCCTTCATTTCCCGCAGTTCGAGCCCGCCGGTGGTCTGGATCAGCCGGTCGGCCAGCGTCGACTTGCCGTGGTCGATATGGGCGACGATGGAGAAATTGCGGATGTGGTCGAGCGGGATGGTCATCAGGTCTTTCGTCTGCGCGCTACGCGCCGCGGGCGGGAACAGGTGTTCCGCGGCTGATAGCAGGCCCGGATGGGCGGCGCAAACGTGGTTTATGCGGGGTTAACGACTGCCTGGGGTGCCTGGGCGGCTGTCCGCAGCGGAGGTAAGGAAAGGCCGCCACAATCGCGCCCAAAGTCATACATGTCTGTATGGGGCCTGACAGGGTGGTGCGAAGTGAGCGCGGTAGGAGGACTTCACGCGGGGGACGTTGTGTCGCCCCGGAATTGGAGAATCCTCATGACCCACAAGACCATAGTGGCTGCTGCTTTGTTGATGCTGAGCCTCAGCGGCGCAGCGCTGGCGGCCGGCAACGCTGCCGATCCGGCCGAAATCAAGGTGCTGGCCCTCGCGACGGTTACGGCTGCCGATGCGGTCGCTGCCGTCGAGACGAACTCGGGCGGCAAGGTCGCCGAACTCGTGCTCGAGGATCAGAACGGTAAGCCGGAATACCGGATCTCGGTGATCAAGAGTGACGGCAGCGAGTTGACGTTCCTCGTCGACGGCATGACGGGGGCGGTGACCGCCACAAGCGATACCCAGGACACGGCCAACGCCGCCGACGCGGCCGAGACCGGCGAGAGCGCGGGCGACCAGGACAGCGGCAACGAAGACGCCAACTAGGGCCGGTGACCGACCCCGGCTTCCGTGCGAAGCCGGGGCTCGGCCGCGGGAAAGCTCACCGATACAAGGAGGCCGGGTGCGTTGTCGCCGACTGCAATTTCGGCGCCGTGCAGATCGGCGATGGCTTTGACCAGACTCAGGCCCAGGCCGCTGCCGGGCGTCGTGCGGCTCTTTTCGACGCGATAGAGCCGTTCGAGCACCTTACCGCGCTCCGCCTCGGGAATGCCCGGCCCATCGTCCGAGAAGGTCACGACGAGGCGACCACCGGCAGACGCGGCGGCAATGCCGATCTGCGTGCCGGCCGGGGCATGGCGCATCGAATTTTCGATGAGATTGGCGCACAACTGCGTCAGCAGGTCCGCATCGCCTTCGACACCGGGCAAATTGTCGTCGCGCCGAATGACCAACCGCTGCGTGCGCTCCTCGGCGACATCGACATAGGCGTCGCCGACGCGGTCGAGCAGTTTGCCCATATCGACGCGGACGAAGCGCGCGCGACGGGCGCCGGCCTCGATCTGAGCGATCCGCAACAGCGCGTCAAAGGTGGTATTGATCTGGCGGATTTCATCCGCCGCCTGGCCGAGCAGTTCGGCCGTCGGACGGCCGTCGCGAGTCGCCCTGGTTGCGCCCTCGACGGTAATCGCCAGCCGGTTGAGCGGGGTCTTGAGGTCATGGGCGATGTTGACGCTCACTTGCCGCATGCCCTCGACCAGTCCACCCAGGCGGTCGAGCGCGGCGTTGACCTGCCGGGCCAGCATATCGATGTCATCGTCGCGCCGACCGATCGGGATGCGGGCGCCCAACTCCCCATGGCCAACCCGCTGCATGGTGGCGGCAATGCCGTCGAGCCGGCGCTGGGCGCGCAGCGCGATCACGACACCGGTGGCAACGACCAGCAGCACAATCGCAGCGACGGCCCAGGCGAGGCTGGTGAGCGCGATGCGGGCGATCGCAGCGCTCTCGACCGAGCTCTCACCGACCAATAGGCGCGCGTCCTCGACGGCGCCGACCAGCACGCGGTACTGCACACCGGGCGCATCGCCGAGGCCGAGGGCGGCAGCGGTGACTGTCATCCGCCCCGAGGCCGCGGGAAACGCTGCAACGTTGCCGGCGACGGTCCGGCCGGCAACAGCGAGAGCATAGACGCGATCGTGATTGAGGGTGGCGCGCGCGTGGCTTGCGACAGAGTCGATCAGGTCGGCCTGATCGCTATCGCCATAGGCCTGCGCGATGACGTTGAACGTGTCGGTGAGCGACTGGTCGGTGCGGGTCGCCAGCTCGTTGCGGATCAGCGCGAACGCGACGAATCCGGCGACCACCAACGCCAGGACGAACGCCGCTCCAAAACTGAGGGCGAGGCGGAACGGCGTGCTGCGAAAGAGGCCGTTACGCATGCATGCTGTAGCCGGTGTTTCGGATGGTGTGCAGCAACTGGTGGCCGAATGGCCGGTCGATCTTGGCGCGAAGCCGGCTGATGTGGGTTTCGACGACGCTGGTCTGCGGGTCGAAATGGAAATCCCAGACGCGCTCGAGCAGCATGGTGCGGGTGAGGACGCGTCCCTCGTTGCGCATCAGATATTCGAGCAGCGTGAACTCGCGCGGCAACAGGTCGATGGCCGCCGCGGCGCGGCGGCAGCTGCGACGAACCAAATCGAGCTCAAGGTCGGCCACCTGCAGCATGGTGCGCTCGATCTGGGCCGGTGGACGGCGGCCCAGCGCATTGACGCGGGCCAGCAGTTCCGAGAAGGCGAAGGGCTTGACCAGATAGTCGTCGCCGCCGGACTCCAGTCCCTCGACGCGATCGTCGACGCCGTTGACTGCGGTCAGGAACAGGACCGGCGTGGCGGTGCCCGAGGCGCGCAGGCCCTTGACCACGGACAGTCCGTCGAGACCAGGAAGCAGCCGGTCGACGATAATCACGTCGAAGCCGCCGCCGGCGCCGTGCGCCAGAGCGTCACGGCCATCTTCGACCACGTCGACGACGTGACCGGCCTCGACCAGCCCTTGCCGGACATAGTCGGAGGTTCGCTTGTCGTCCTCCACCACGAGCACTTTCATAGCCGCCAGACCTCGCTGCCACCAGCGGCGGCGATAGCAGCATAGGACAATCGCGTCGCCGGAGACATTCTTACAAATCTGTATGAAACGCCGGCACGCCGAGAGGCGGCGGGCGCGGCGGAGCGACGCCGCCGCCTTACGCATCCGTAAAGTGACTTGCCCGGCGCCGCCTCGTATCGATCGCCCGTCGCGGCAAAGCGTGCCGCCCGTACGTCCTTCGGAGCCCCAATGATCAAACAAATACTGCTCGCCATCGCCCTCATTGCCGTTCCGGTGGCGGCGTTCACCGGGTTTCAGGTCTATGCCGGAAGCACGAGCGCCGTGACCGCCGGCCTCGGGGATCTGTCGGCGTTCAAAGTCATTATCGCCGACGTCCAAGACCTTGCCACAACGGGCGACCTGGCGGGAGCTGCGCAGCGCGTCACCGACTATGAAGCGGCATGGGATAGCGCCGAAACCGCGATCCGGCCGCTCGATCCGACGCAATGGAACATTATCGACGGCGCATCGGACGATGTCTTGCAAGCGTTGCGCCGATCGAAGCCGTCGGCCGACGAGATCACGAAGATGCTCGCTGCCCTGATGGCAGCGCTCACCGACCCCAGCAAGGAAACGTAATAATGGACCGCCATTCCAATGCCGGGTCTGCTGCCCTGCATATTGTCTCCCAGCCGGCGGACGCGACGCGCCTCCCCGCCTACAACCGCGTCCCAAAAGTCACAGCCGATTTCTGGCTGGTCAAGCTAATGGCGGTGACGATGGGCGAGACGGCGGCCGACTATCTCAGCGTGCAGCTCGGGCTCGGCCTGACGCTGACCTCGCTGATCATGGCGGGGGTGC
>JBKJTB010000423.1:0-7988 GCA_046594305.1 Devosia sp.
CCGGCTGGGATAATCTGCAGGTCTACATCACGACGGCGCTGTTCTCGCAGGCTGCGACCACGCTCGATCCGGCCAAGCTCGAGGAAGCAAGGCAGGTTGCTCAGGCGGCGCAAGATAGGATACGCAGCGTCGGGTATTCCGATACGTTCTACGACAGTTTCCTTCCGCAGGTGGACAAGCTGGCCGACATGCTGGCAGCATTCAAAGCCGCCAAATAGGCAAGTTCAAATGCACATTCTCATCATCGGCGCGGCCGGCATGGTCGGGCGCAAACTCACGCAGGCGCTGGTTACAGCGGGCGAGGTCGGTGGCAGGCCGATCGAGCGGCTGACGCTGGCAGATATCGTTGTGGCGGAGGCGCCGGCATTCGGGGGCGCCGTCGACACGATCGCGACCGATCTCAGCGCGCCGGGTTCTGCCGCGGCGCTGATCGGCAAGCGTCCGGACCTGATCTTTCACCTTGCCGCGATCGTCTCGGGCGAGGCCGAGGCCGATTTCGACAAAGGCTACCGGATCAACCTCGACGGTACGCGGTTCCTGCTCGATGCCATCCGGCTCGAGGGAATGAAGTCGCCGTACAAGCCGCGGCTGGTGTTCACGTCCTCAATCGCGGTGTTCGGTTCGCCCTTCCCCGACGCCATCGGCGACGAGTTTTTCTCGACGCCGCTCACCAGCTACGGCACGCAGAAGGCCATCGGCGAACTGTTGCTCAACGACTATTCGCGCAAGGGTTTTGTCGACGGCGTCGGCATTCGCCTCCCCACCATCGTCGTCCGCCCCGGCAAGCCGAACGCCGCGGCCTCGGGCTTTTTCTCCAACATCCTCCGCGAGCCGCTGGTGGGGCAGGAGGCCGTCCTCCCCGTCAGCCGCGACGTCCGCCACTGGTTCGCCAGCCCGCGCGCCGCCGTCGGTTTCCTGAAGCACGCGGCGACGATGGAGTCATCTCAACTCGGCTGGAGGCGCACCGTCTCGGCTCCCGGCCTCTCCGCCACCGTGGGCGAGGAGATCGAGTCGCTGCGACGGATCGCCGGCGAGAAGGTTGTGGCGCTGATCCGTGAAGAGCCCAACGAGACCATCGTCAAGATTGTCGCCGGCTGGCCCCGCAATTTCGATGCGAAGCGCGCCGAGTCGCTGGGCTTCAAAGCCGAAAAGAATTTCGACGAAATCATCCGGGCCCACATCGAAGACGAGCTGGGCGGCCGGATCGGCGGATAAGCTAGCGCGCGGCGGGCGTCACCTTGCCCGCCGCCTCATAAGCCGCCTCGACCAGCGCGAATGTCCTGAAATTGTCCGCGGCGCTGGTTTCGGCCGGTCGTCCGGCCTTCACCGCCTCGAGCATGTGCCGGCAGGTCGCGAGCACGCTCTCCTGTGCCGCGTGCCACGGCCGCGCCGCCCACGGCAGAACCTCCGGGTCTTCGTTGTACGCCGTCATCTTGCCGTCGATCGTCACTTCGACGATGTTGCCGATCCGCGCCACGATCGCGCCGCGTTCGCCCTCCACCTCGATCAGCGTCTCGGGAAAACTGTCGGGCACGCGCCGCGACCCGTAGGTGCATTCGACCACCGACACGGCGCCGCCCTCGTGCCGCAGCAGCATCGTCGCTGTGTCCTCGCCGATCGCGTTGGGGTTGCGCTTCTGCAGCTCCGCCGTCGAATGCGTCACCTCGCCGAGCAGCGCTCGCGCCACGTCGAGCACGTGCACCCCGACATCGATCAGCACGAAGCGCTCCTGCTTCGCCAGGTACGGTTGCCCCGCATAAATATCGTAGCCCGTCCGAAAACTGATCCGCGCCCAGCTCGGCTTGCCGATCGCGCCGGAAGCCAGCACTTCGCGCACTTTCCGCAGCGGCTTCTGGAAGCGGAAATTCTCGTGCACCGCGAGGAATACCCCGGCGGTTTCCGCTGCCTCCACCATCTGCCGCACTTCTGCGATGTCGACGCCGAACGGCTTTTGCACGATCGTCGGCACGCCATGACTCAGCGCCAGTTTCACCAGCGGCAGATGGCTGGCCATCGTCGTCGCGATATCGACCAGCCCGAGCTTTTCCCTGGCAAACATCTCGCGCGCGTCGGTGTACCAGTGCGGCACGCCGAATGTCTCCGCCGCCGCCTTCGCCCGCGCCGCATCCGTGTCGCACACCGCGACGATATCGACGCCTTCGGGCTTCAGATCCTGCCACGAATGCAGATGGTTCTGCGCGAAGAAGCCACAGCCGATCAGCCCCAGTGCAATCCGCTCGCTCATCGTTTTGGCAACCACTTCTTGTTGAGGCGGCACGCCACCGTGAACGCCGGATCGAACACATTGCCGATGTCGTAGCGCACGGCCTGCCCCAGCAGATGACTCGCGGCGACCAGGTCGAGCCCCAGCTCTGAGAGCCAGCGCAGCATCTCCGTCGTCGCGTGCTGCAGCGCCTGTTCGAGCGGCCGCGCATTGCCCACGGTGAAGATGTCGCGCTCGGTCTCGCCGCGCGGCCAGATTATGGTCTTCCGCTTTTCGATGCTGAGCCGCACCGTCACTTCGAAGCAGGTCTCGACGCCCGTGCCGACAATCTCGCCATCGCCCTGGATGGCGTGGCAGTCGCCCAGGAAGAACAGCGCGCCGGGCGCCGCAACCGGGAACCACACATTCGTCCCCGGCCCAAAGCGCCGGTAGTCCATGTTGCCGCCATGCTCGGCGCTGGTCGATGTCGAGATCGCCTGTCCGCCGCCGGGCGCGACACCGAAGCAGCCGAGCATCGGCGCGAGCGGAAAGCTGAGAGTGCCTAGCCCCGACACCCCTTCGAGCGTCACCGTCTGGGCATTGCGATCGATCTGCCAATGGGCACGAACGCGCGGCGGCAGTTGCCGGGCAAATTCCGGCTCGACGACGCCGGCAGAAACGGCGGACCGCGAAAATCCATGCGACCTTGTGGGCGTCATCGCCAGGATTTCGACCTTGAGTGAGTCGCCCGGCTCTGCCCCCGCCACCGCGATCGGCCCGTTCATCGGGTTGCCGGCCTTCCACACCTTGTTGCCGTGCTTGTCCCAGCCATTGGCGTCGATCGTCTCGGTGACGATGGTGTCGCCGCTTTCAACCGTCAGGGCAGGGGGCAGCGTCGCGAGAACGTGGTGCCAATTCGTCGGCACGAAGTGATGCGTGGTCATTTCCCCTCCAGCGTCTCCAGCCACTCTGCATATTCCGGCGCGTGATCGCCAGTGGCGTTCGCCATGTCGGGTTTGGTCAGCCAGCCGCGGCGCGGCGGGATGTAGCTGCGGATGCGCCGCCGCTGCCGGTCGCCATGGCAATAGTTGAAGGCGGCGTATTTCGGGAAGAACTCGAGCTCGTCGTAGGGCAGGTGGTCGTGGATCCACCACGCCGCCGCCTCCCATTGCCCCGTCCGCTCGTACCAGGGGAGCAGCGCGTGGACGATGATCGTCGCGCACGCCCCCATCTCGCCCTTGCTGGTCAGCCGGTCCCAGATATGGCCGCCGAAATTGCTCTCATTGTTCCCGCAGTTGAGATTGTGCTGGTTGCCGAAGCGGTTGACCTCCGGGCTGCGATAGGCCGAGCGGACGGAAATCTTGCCAAACCGCTGCTGCAGCGGCTCCAGCGCCTCCTCGCAGAGTTTCGTCCCCGCCGCGATCGCGAGGTCCGGATCGTCGGGAATGTTCTGCATCCCGTAGAAGCTCGCGATTTCGGAATGGAGGAAATCGCGCATGAAAAAGTGCTCGCTGAGCCGCACCCGGCCCAGTTCCTCCAGCGCCCGCATCGATTGAGGTTTGCGCATCCTGCCTCCTTGCCCGCCGCCGACTCGGCTAAGGATGGCGGATCATCGCTTCGCGTAACACCCGGAAAAGCACCATGTTCAAAGCCCTCGCCTTCGCCGCCGCCCTGTTCGCGGCAACCCCCGTTCTCGCCCAGACCGCCGACGATGTGAACCAGCAGATCGACACCGTCCTCGGTCCCCACGCGGTCTACCAGACCGCGATCGAGACCATCCAGAAGGCCCTGACCGAAGGCGAGATCGATGGCATCGCCGGCTACATCCCGTTCGGCGAGCCGATCAAGGTCAATGGCGAGGATGTCGTGATCGCCGACGAGGCCGATCTCGCCGCACGGTTCGAAGAGCTATTCAACGACAAGGTCGTCAATGCCGTCACCGGGCAGGACTACGGCACGCTGTTCGTCAACCAGGACGGCATCATGTTCGGCGACGGCGAACTGTGGCTCGCAGGTGTCTGCCTCGACGACACCTGCGCCGACGTCTTCGTCAACATCGTCGCCATCAACAACCAGTAGGGCAACATGCTGCACGTCATCTTCGTCGTCGCCATCGCCGCCGAAGCCATGACGGCGGTGCTCTCCGCCGGCAAGCGCCGCATGGACTGGTTCGGCGTCTGTGTCCTCGGCGTGGTCACCGCGCTCGGTGGCGGCACCATGCGCGACACCTTGCTCGACCACTATCCGCTGAGCTGGGTCGCCGACCCCAATCTGCTGCTCATCGCCGCCGGCGCGGCCCTCGTCACCATCGCGCTGGCGCGCTTCATGGAAACGCTGCGCTGGCCGTTCCTCATCCTCGACGCCCTCGGGCTCGTGGTCTTCACCATCATCGGCTGCAACGTCGCAATCGAGATGGGGCAATCCCCCATCATCGTCATTGTCTCCGGCATGATCACCGGCATCGCCGGCGGCATCATCCGCGATGTGCTCTGCAACGACGTCCCGCTGGTGTTCTCCGGCGAGCTCTACGCCACCGTCTCGATCGTCACCGGCGCCCTCTACTACCTCGGCATCACCGCCGGCTTCCCGGCCGACGCCGTGACCATCGTCGCCATCGTCATCGGCTTCACCCTCCGCATCCTCGCCATTCTCTTCAACTGGAGCATGCCGAAATTCATCTACGACAAGGAGCTGAGGTGAAGCCCAGTCGCATGCAGTTGAGCCGCAAGGCAGGCGCAAACCTGCAGGCGGCCTCCAAAGCCCTCAACGGCCTCCCGGCCAAGCGCATCACGCGGCCCGGCAAATGGGGCAACCCCTTCACGATCGAAGACACGGCGAAAGCCTATCATCTCGATCCCGACGCGGCGCAGGCCAAGGCCGTCGAGCTCTGCGGCCTCTGGCTCCGCGGCAAGCTCGACCAGAAACTCTCGCCCGGCGACCCGCCGAGCCGCGCCGACATCCGCGCCGAACTCGCCGGCCACAACCTCGCCTGCTGGTGCAAGCCCGGCACCCCGTGCCACGCGGATGTGCTGATCGAGCTGGCGAACGGCTAGCGCGCCACCGGCCCCGGGATCGCGGCCGTCAGTTCCTTGGCCGTGTCGATCGTTGCGATGCGGATGTCTTCGACGCGGCGCGGTTCGGTGCCTGCGAGGAACGGCACCGAGAGGGCGGCGACCATCTCGCCGCGCGTGTCGAACACCGGAGCCGCGAAGGCGTGGATCGACAGCACCGTCTCGCCGCGGTCCTGCGACCAGCCGATACGACGCAGCCGCGTCAATTCGGAGAGCAGCCGGCGGGCATCGGTGATGGTCTTGCTGGTGAACGGTACCAGCGTTCGCGCCAGATGGGCCTCGAGCCCGTCCTCGGGCAGATAGGCCAGCAGCAGTTTGCTCGCGGCGCCTGCATGCGTCTCCATGCGTTGTCCGGGGGCAACCGTCAGCGCATACTCGCGCCGGCCCTGTGCCGCCGCCAGAACAAGAACTGCGTTCTTGTCGAGCACCGACAGCTTCACGCCCTCGCCGAGCTCATGCGCGAGTTTGTCGAGGAACGGTTGCGCCACCGCCACCAGATCGACCTCGCTGGCGCCGGTCGCGACATGCGAAGCAAGCCCGAGCAGCCGGCGGCCGAGGTGGTACGCGCCGTCCTCGTCGCGATGCACCATGTCGTGCATCTGCAGCGTGTTGAGGATGCGGTAGATGGTGGTGCGCGGCAGGTGCAACTGGCTCACCAGATCGCGAATGGTGAGGCCGCCATCGCGCCGCTCGAGTTGTCCCAGAACGTCCATCATCCGGTCGATCACCGGGATGCGGTGCTTCATCGCCGCGTCGCCGTAAGTCGTCACCAGCAGCACTCCCAATCCGCGGCCCGTTGACACCGGACCCCAGCCGTACTTATCATCGATTCCTGAACAGGCCAAGTTCAAATCCGAACTAACATGTTAGCGCTGGATAAGCCGTTGGCAGCTATCGCGCATCCGGGAGGGACATGATTTGATCGGCGCGCACACGAGGGAGCCCGCACGCCGATGACTCGAATTGCCTATCTCACCAGCATCGATTTTGGTCCCGGCACGCTCGCGAGCCTGGCGGATGCGACGCGGGAACTGGCGATGAAGCGGCCTTTACTGGTCGCCGATAAGGGCGTGCTGGCAGCAGGGCTCGTCGCGAAGGCCATTGCAAACCTCCCCGCTGGCACGCCCCTTTTTCTCGATACCCCGCCCAACCCCACGGAATCCGCGGTCAAAGCCGCCCTGGCGCTCTACCGCGCCGAAAACTGCGACGGCATCATCGCGCTGGGCGGCGGTTCACCCATCGATCTCGCCAAGGGCGTCGCGCTGCTCGCCACCCACGATGGCGAGCTCGAGCATTACGCCCTGATCTATGGCGGGCTCGACCGCATCACGGCCAAGGTCGCGCCGGTCATCGCCATCCCGACGACCTCAGGCACCGGCGCCGAAGTCGGCCGCGCCGCGCTGCTGACGCTCGACGACGGGCGCAAACTCGGCATCATCTCGCCGCACCTCATCCCGAGGCGTGCCATCTGCGACCCGGAACTGACGCTCGGCCTGCCGCCGATGCTCACGGCGGCCACCGGCCTCGATGCGCTCAGCCATTGCATCGAGACCTATTGTTCGCCGCGCGACAATCCGCCGGCCGAGGCCATCGCGCTCGATGGGGCAGGGCGCATCTGGCGCAGCATCGAAGTGGCGACGGCAAACGGCAGCGACCTCGCGGCGCGTACCGAAATGATGATGGGCGCGCTGATGGGCGGCCTCAGCTTCCAAAAGGGCCTCGGCGCGGTGCACTCCCTCAGCCACGCGCTGGGCGGGCTCAAGGACGTGTCGCTGCATCACGGCACGCTCAACGCCATCCTGATGCCGATCGTTGTCCGCTTCAACGCCCCGCAGCTCGGCGACAAGGCCGCCCGCCTGCAAGCCGCGATGGGGATGACCGGCTCGCTCGACGCGGAACTCGACGCGCTCAACCGGCGCCTCGGCATCCCGGCAGGTCTGCGCATTCTCGGCGTGCGTGAAGACCATTTCGACTGGCTGATCGAGCGCGCTCTCGCCGATCACTCGCACGCCACCAATCCTCGCGCGGCCACTGCCGCCGACTACCGCGCCATGCTCACCGAGGCGATGGGATAGCTCACCGGACGCATCACGACCGGGCGACCCACTAGACGCTGTCGCGCTTTTGCTGTTAGCGTGGTCATTGGTGGATGCGCCGCATGCCGGGGTAGTCGGGTCGCCGACCGTTTTTCCACCGCCGAAACGAAAGTGCGCTTTCGTGTCGGCGATTTTTTATCGCCCAAAATCCGGCACCACCGCCGGAAAATGGCTGGAGCGGAGGGGCTTTCAAATGGGTGCGGTCAGCATCGACAACGTGAAGAAGAACTACGGGAACATGGAGGTGCTGCACGGCGTCTCCGTCGATATCGCCGATGGCGAGTTCGTCATTCTCGTGGGCCCCTCGGGCTGCGGCAAGTCCACGCTGCTCCGGATGATCGCCGGCCTCGAGGAAATCACCTCGGGCGAAATTTCGATCGCTGGGCGCGTGGTCAACACGCTGGCCCCCAAGGATCGCGACATTGCAATGGTGTTCCAGTCCTATGCGCTCTATCCGCATATGACAGTCGAGCAGAACATGGGCTTTTCGCTCAAGCTGCAGCGCGTCAACAAGGAAGAGACGGCCAAGCGCGTCGGTGCCGCCGCTGCGATTCTCGGCCTCGAGCCCTATCTCAAGCGCTATCCCCGCCATCTGTCGGGCGGCCAGCGCCAGCGCGT
>JBKJTB010000042.1:0-7832 GCA_046594305.1 Devosia sp.
AGGTACGTCGCGTCGGCGGTCTTGTAGGCGAAGGCGAGGAAATACTGGGCCACGGCCGTCAGCACGCCGAGCCCCAGCAACAGCCACAGGCCAAGATCGGCCGGCAGCTGGAACGGAAAGCCGGTGGCGACGCCCGCCGGCAAGAGGCCCGGCACCTGCGCCAGCAGCGTCGCCGCGAGCAGGATCAGCAGATGGTTGGGCGTGATCAGGACGAGCAGCGACACCGTCAGCGTCTCGGGGCTTTCGCCCTTCTTCGTGAGGTACTTGGTCAGCACGTCCGTGGTGGCCCACAGCGCCGCGGCAACGATCGGGATGAGCACCAGCGGCGTAAACCCGTCGCTGCCGATCCCCGACACCATGAGCGCGCCAGCAAAGCCGAGCAGCGCCGCCACCAGCCGCACCGGCGTCACCCGTTCGCGGAGGAACAGCGTCGAGCCCAGCACGATGAACAACGGCCCGGTGGCGAGCAGTGCCACGACCTGCCACACCGGCATGCCCGAGGCGAAGCCGTAAACGAAGACATGGACGCCGAGCGCCGAGACAAACGCGCGGATTTCATGGGCAAGCGGATGGCTGGTGCGCAGATTCCTGACGCCGATCCTCAGGATCAGCGGCAGGGCGATGATCGTGGCAATCAGATATTGCCAGAACGTCATGCCGGTCGAGGCCATGCCGATGCCGCCATATTCAGCGGGCGTTGATAGCAAGGACTGCAGCACATTGGTGCCGGCAAAGGCGATGCTCGCGACGAGCATCAACAGCGCGCCTGGCACGGCGCCGCTGGTATTTTGGGTAGAGGAAAGCTGGCTCATTTGTTGTCCTTTCGTAACCAGTTTCCTCAGGGTTACGGACGGGACGGCCAGCTGGCCGTCGTCCCAAGAGGACTGCGACCGCCATTCGAACCCGTTCTCTTTCATCCGGACTATGACCGTCGGCTCGGGGATCGCACCCAAATCTGCTGACCCCCCGGATCAGTCCGGGGGCGCTCGCGGGCTAGGCTTTCGCCACTACCGCCGGTGGGGAGTTACACCCCGCCCTGAGAACGTTATGCCGGTTCATCGTGAACCGACGATGGAGACATACGCTCCGGACGGTCGGCAAGCAATGCCGTGCGGCGCAACAGTCTGATCGTGCTGCGTTGATAATACGGAATAATCCTCCCCGACCCTCTTTGTATTATCGATAACATGGCGTACGAAAAGTCAAAGCCGCTAGGGCAGGGAGCAGGAAAATGGGCGCGTCTCAAACGCTCGGCCACATCAATTTCAAGACGCGCGATCTGGGCAAATCGATCGCCTTCTACGAGACGCTGGGCTTTGCGCCCTTCCTCGAATTGACCGACGAGGCGCACAAGCCCTGGATCGTCTATCTGCGCTTTGACGACAACCTCTACCTCGAACTCACCGGCGGCGGCCCCGCCGCCCAGCCCGCCCCCGGTCCGGAAGTCACCGGCTTCAATCACCTCTGCATCACTGTCGACAACATCGAAGCCGCTGCCCAGGACCTCGCCGCGGCCGGCTTCCCGCTGATGCACCCGCTGAACCTCAAGCTCGGACTCGACAACAATCGCGGCGCCTGGGTCGCCGACCCCGACGGCAACCGCATCGAACTGATGGAAATGGCGCCCGACTGCGTCCAGTACGACGCCATCAAAGCGTTCAACGCGGGCAAGGGCATGACGAGCCTGGTCCGGCCGCTGAAGTAACGTTCTAGCGTTGATCGCGAAGAAGCGGGTCCTTGACATCGCCGGATAGGCCGGCGGAGGCCTCCGCTCGCCCGATGAATTAGGGTTCTAGCTCTTGGCCGTGCGCGGGCGCCTGAGTTGCAGGATCGTCGCAACGAGGACGCCCGCCGAAACCACGCCGATGATGATCGTGGCGAGGGCATTGACCTCGGGTGAGACGCCCAGCCGGATCTTCGAAAAGATCACCATGGGCAGCGTCGATGAGCCGGGCCCGGAGACGAAGCTCGCAATCACCAGATCGTCCAGCGACAGCGTGAAGGCGAGCAGCCAGCCCGAGACGAGGGCCGGCGCGATGATCGGCAGCGTGATGTCGAAGAACACCCGCACCGGCGTTGCGCCTAAATCCATCGCCGCCTCTTCGAGGCTCAGATCGAGATCGGTCAAACGGCTCTGCACCACCACCGTCACATAGGCCGTGCAGAACGTCGAATGCGCGATGATGATGGTGAGCACGCCGCGTCCCGCCGGCCAGCCGATCAGCGACTGCATCGCAACGAACGTCAGCAGCAACGCGAGGCCGGTAATGACGTCAGGCATCACCAGCGGCGCCGACACCGTCGCCTGGAGGATCGTCTTGCCGCGGAAACGGCGGAAGCGCACCAGCGCGTAGGCGCAGAGCGTCCCCAGCACCAGCGCGATCGTCGCCGCCACGGCCGCGATCTGGAGGCTCAACCCCGCAGCCGGCAGAAGCTGCGGGTCTTCCCACAGACTCGTGTAGCTTTTGAGCGAGAAGCCGGACCACACCGTCACCAGCCGGTTGGCGTTGAACGAGAACACCACGAGCGAGATGATCGGCGCATAGAGGAAGAGGAACCCCAGCGTCGAGACGACGGGAAGGAAGATACCCTTGCGCATCAGCGTCCCTCCACCACGGCGTTCTGCGCGCGCTGCAGCAGCATGATCGGGATCACCACGATGATCAGCATGGTGATGGCGAGCGCCGCCGCACGGGGCCAGTTGGTCTTCGAAAAGAACTCATCCCACAGGATGCGGCCGATCATCTGCGTGCCCGGACCGCCGAGCAGCGAGGGGATGACGAACTCGCCGATTGCCGGAATGAACACCAGCATGGCGCCGGCGACGACGCCCGACATCGACAGCGGCAGCGTGATCGACAGGAACGTCCGGTAGGGACGCGCGCCGAGATCGGCGGATGCTTCGAGCAGTGATGGGTCGAGTTTCACGAGATTGGTGTAGAGCGGCAGGATGAAGAACGGCAGGTACGAATAGACGATGCCGACATAGACCGCGAAATCGGTCTGCAGCATCACCAGCGGCCCGATGCCGAACACCCCGAGCAGATTGTTGATGACGCCCTCGCCACGCATGAAACCGCTGAGCGCATAGACGCGCAACAGGAACGAGGTCCAGAACGGCAGGATCACCAGCATCAGCAGAATGTTGCGCCAGCGATCGGGCGCCCGCGCGATGGCATAGGCCATCGGGTAGCCGATCAGCACCGCGAACACCGTCGAGATCGCTGCGATCTTGATCGAGCTCAGGAAGGCGGTGAGATAGACGTTGAGCTCGGCGGTGTAGAGCGTGAGTATGAACAGGATCGCCGCGACGATTGCCACGGCATTGGCCGCAAGCGCTGCAACCGCGTCGCCGCTCCGCGCCAGCGCCCGCCCGATCGACAGCGCCAAGAGGCCGACCACGAGATAGACGCCAAGCTGCAGCCAGAAGCCTTCGCCGACCGTCGAATCCTGGAGCAGCTTGAGGTAGTTCGACAGATGCAGCGTCAGCTGCACCGTGCCGCTCTCGGTGGTGAGGAGATCGGAATAGGGCGGCTGGCCGAACTGCTTGGTGGCGAGCGAGATGCCGAACACCACCGCCAGCGGCACGAGGAAGAACAGCGTCATCCACACCGCCGGCGCAGCAATCACCAGCGCCCGGCCGGAGAGTCCGACCGCTGCGAGCACCGTGCCGAACCAGGTCCAGGGCCGGGGCCGTCGCGGCAGATGGACGTCGAAGCTGCTCAATTGGTGAGGACCGAACCGGACGAGCCGGCCCAACTCGCCCACACCGTCTCGTCCCACGAGATCGCGTCGGGATCACCGCGCAACGCATTGGTCTTGGTGACGCGCATGTAGCGGCCATTGTCGAGCCGCACCTGATAGACAGTCATGTCGCCCAGATACGCGATGTCCTCGACAAACCCTTTGAGGATGTTGGCATCGCCCGGAATGCCGCTATCGGGTTCTGGCTTCTCGCGGCTCAGGCGGATTTTTTCAGGCCGGATCGCCCACCACAGGATCTGGTCGGGCGCGCAGTCGACGCCGTGATTGACATAAATGTCGGTGCCCAGCTCCTGCGAGCGGATACGCACATGGTCCGGCTCGTCCTCGATTACGACGCCCTCGACCATGTTGGCCGAGCCAATGAAATTGGCGACGAAGCGGGAGTTGGGGAACTCGTAGATTTCGGTCGGTTCGCCCACCATGACGATCTCGCCCTGGTTCATCACGCCGATCCGGGTCGCCAGACTCATTGCCTCTTCCTGGTCGTGCGTGACGACGATGAAGGTGACGCCCAGCGTCTCCTGGATCTTCACCAGTTCGAACTGCGTCTCCTCGCGCAGCTTCTTGTCGAGCGCGCCCAGCGGTTCGTCGAGCAGCAGCAATTTCGGCTCCTTTGCCAGAGCGCGGGCAAGTGCCACGCGCTGCCGCTGGCCGCCCGAAAGCTGGTTTGGCTTGCGATGCTCATATCCCTCAAGCTTGACGAGCTTTAGGAGCTCCGAGACACGAGCGGCGATCACCTGTCGCGACAGATGATCGCGCTTGAGGCCGTACCCGATGTTCTGCTCGACGGTCATGTGTGGAAACAGCGCATAGGACTGGAACATCATGTTAACTGGCCGCTGGTATGGCGGCACGCTGGACATATCCTGACCATCGATTTCGATGCGCCCGGAGGTCGGCTGCTCGAAACCGGCGAGCATGCGGAGCAGCGTCGACTTGCCGGAGCCGGACCCGCCCAGCAGGCAGAACAACTCGCCCCTAAAGATGTCCAGCGAAACGTCCGCCACCGCGGCGACGTCCCCAAACTTCTTGGTAACGTTGCGGATGCGCACGAAAGGTTTGGCAGTCGAGTCGCGCCAGGGGCGCGTGTCGGCGGCGAGTTGGTGCGGCTTCTTGGCCATTGGTCGCGGACCCCGAAGAAGGAGCGGAGCCTGAGCCCCGCTCGGGAATGGTGTTAGACGCCGGTCTTGATGCGCTGCCAGGTCTCGGTCAGCAGCTCGTCATAGTCCGGGGTATGTGCCTTGAGGTTGAAGAGCTTGGCCGACACTTCCGGCGTCGGATAGATCGCCGGATCGTCCTTCACCGCCGGGTCGATGAACTCCAGCGCTGCCTTGTTGCCGGAGGCGTAGTACACATAGTTCGTGTTCGCCGCCGCGATCTCGGGACGCATCATGAAGTCGATGAACTTATGCGCGTTGTCGGGGTGCGGTGCGTCGGCCGGGATGGCGAACAGGTCGAACCATTTGAGCGCGCCTTCCTTCGGGATGACGTAGCCCACTTCGACGCCGGCAGCGGCTTCCGCCGCGGCGGCCTGCGCGATGAACACGTCGCCCGAATAGCCGATCGACAGGCAGATTTCGCCATTGCCCAGATCGTCGATGTACTGGCCCGAATTGAACGTGCGCACGAAGGGCCGGATCGACATCATCAGATCCTCGGCCTTCTTCAGATCGTCCGGGCTTTCGGAATTGGGATCGAGGCCGAGATAGTTGAGCGCCGACGCCATCACCTCGGCCGGCGCATCGAGGATGTTGACGCCGCAGTCCTGCAGCTTCGACACGAGCTCGGGCTTGAACACGATGTCCCAGGTGTCGATCGCCTGGTCGCCAAGGCGCTCCTTGAGCTTGATCGGATTGTAGCCGATGGCAGTGGTGCCCCACATGTAGTCGACCGAGTGCGCATTGTCCGGATCGTGCGCGGCTGTCGCCGCCATCACGTCGGGGTCCATATTGGCAAGGTTGGGGAGCTTGCTCTTGTCGAGCGGCGCAAAAATGCCGGCTGCGACCTGGCGCTCGAGGAAAAAGCCCGAGGGCACCACGACGTCGTATCCCGAGCTGCCGGCGAGGAGTTTCGCCTCGACCAGTTCGTTGCTGTCGAACACGTCGTAGTTGACCTTGATGCCGGTCTCGGCCTCGAACTTGGGGATCGTGTCCTCGGCGATATAGTCCGACCAGTTGTAAACGTTGAGGACCTTCTCTTCCTGAGCGAAGGCCGCTGTGCTGCTGAGCAGCAGCGCTCCGAGCGAAAGGGCGAGAGTCTTGTTCATCATGATGCGTCTCCTTGTATTGGGCGTGCCCGCTCTTGTTGGCGAAGCTCGTTGAAAGACAGAACCGCCGCGGAGGTCATCGCGCGGCGGCTGCGGTAGGATTGGGGGTACGGGCTTTTCCGGCCAAGCGGCGATGCAATTCGCCGGGAAACTGGTTGGCAGCGATCTGAGCGCTCAAGAGCGCATCGGAGTCCGGAGGGCGGTCCGAACCAAAGACCATGTGGCGCAGCGGAGTGTTCCCGGAGCGAGCGTTTCGAATGGCCGGACCCTAGAGCCAAAACCCCACTGGGACAAGAGATTGGAAGGGACGATCTGCGTGGCCACTTGACGCTCACGGGCACGGGCACTCTAAGGAAACGACCAGCCCAGCGCTGCGTCTCAATGCAGGTGTCCGTGCCCAACCAAGCTTTTCTCGACGTGAGCCCCGAAGTCAGCGACGTGCTCGCCTCCGGTGGTGCCGTCGTCGCTCTCGAATCGACCATCATCACCCACGGCATGCCCCATCCGCAGAATCTGCAGATGGCGGGCGAAGTCGAAGCCGTTGTTCGAGCGGCGGGCGCGGTCCCAGCGACGGTGGCGATCATGGGCGGCGCGATCCGGGTTGGCCTCGCGGCAGCCGATCTGCAGCAGCTTGCCGAGACCGGCATGAAGGCGGCCAAGGCTTCGCGGCGGGACGTTGCGGCGTTGCTGACGGCCAAGGCGACCGCGGGCACCACTGTGGCGACCACGATGCAGGCGGCCGACATGGCCGGTATCCAGCTGTTCGCCACCGGTGGCATTGGCGGTGTGCATCGCGGCGCGGAGCTGAGCTTCGACATCTCCGCCGACCTCGAGGAACTGAGCCGGACGCCCGTCGCGGTTGTCTGTGCCGGCGCCAAGGCGATCCTCGATCTGCCCAAGACGCTCGAAGTGCTCGAGACCAAGGGTGTGCCGGTGATCGGCTACGGCACCGACGATTTCCCCGCGTTCTGGACCCGCTCGAGCGGCCTCAAGGCCGATCGCCGGCTCGATACGCCCGAGGCTGTCGCCGATCTGCTCGAGATGCAGTTTTCGCTCGGCCTCGGCGGTGTGCTGATCGGCAATCCGATCCCGGAGGCCGATGCAATGGACCCGGCCTATATCGGCGCGATGATCGAGCGGGCGCTCAGCGACGCCCATTCGGCCGGAATTTCGGGCAAGGCGACGACGCCGTATCTGCTCAAGCGCATCTTCGAATTGACCGAGGGCAAGAGCCTCGTTTCCAACATCGCGCTGGTGAAAAACAACGCGCGGGTTGCGGCCGAGATCGCCGTGGCGCTGGCCGCGAGGCGGCGCAATGGCTGAGCCGAAAATCCTCGTCGTCGGCGACACGATCACCGACATCATCGTGATGCCGGAGGGGCCGATGGTTCGCGGCTCCGACCGCCGCGCCAAAATCCGCTCGAAACCCGGCGGCTCGGCTGCCAACCACGCGGTGTGGCTCGGCAGGCTCGGGATGGATGTGACATTCGTTTCGCGCGTCGCCTCGGCCGACCACGACAGCAGCGCGGCGTACTTCAAGAGCCGCGGTGTAAACGCCTTGCTCGCCAGCGATCCCGATCTTCCGTCGGGCGTGTTGATCTCGATCGTCGATGCCGACGGGGAGCGGAGTTTTCTCACTGACCGTGGCGCCAATCTCAATCTGTCGGCGGCCGACCTGCCGTTCAGCCTGCTGGACGGGACCAGCCTCCTCGTCGTGTCGGGCTATTCGTTTTTTACCGAAGGCCCGCGCGCGGCGGTGACGGCGCTGCTGAAGCAGGCGCGCGAGCGGCGCATTCCGACG
>JBKJTB010000132.1:0-28609 GCA_046594305.1 Devosia sp.
TGCTCCTTCAATATCCCGATGATCTGCTCTTCGGTGAACCTGCTGCGCTTCATCTCTGGTCCTTTCTGGGGGCCAGAGCCTACTTCAAACTGGATTAAGCCCAGGGGGCAACGTCACGTCCAGTTGCTGGACGGCGGGGTCAGTTGGGAGGTTCTTGCCGTCGGGGACGGTGGCCCTGTCGATTTCCACGCGCTTACAGTGAGCCGGGCCGACCCGCGGGTCATGTACGGTACCTCGGGTGGCCTCCAGACCAGCCTTGATGCCGGGCAAACCTGGACACTGGTGGGCAGTGGTCCGGACCGGCTCATCGATCTCGCTGCCTCGTCCAATGACCCCAATACTCTCTACGGCGGCACCGCCTCCGGTTTGATGCGCAGCACAGACGGGGGAATATCCTGGAGTTTGGCAGGACCGGCGAGTGTCCCGGTGCCGCTCGTCGAAACCACCCCTGATGGCTCGATCTACGCCTTCTTTCATGGAACCGGTCTGTTCCGGTTGGCCCACGACGGAACGTGGACTGAACGAGCTACAAACTTCGGCAGCAACTATCTGCTGCACCTCGCGGCTGACACCCCGGCAACCCCGACCATCTCGTCGCAGTCACCGATCAGAGTGCCGTTCTGGAAAGTCTGGATGGCGGCACTTCGTGGAAAGCGTTCGGGCCATGAGACGGCGTCATTCGGTGATTGCGGAGGCGATCCTTTTTTTCGTGGGGGCCGCGCACGTCGCTTGCGCCGAAGGACCACTCGATGGTCGGACCCTGTATCTTAACTATTGCTCCAGTTGCCATGGTCGCGCGCTTGAGGGGCAACCTGACTGGATGCAGCGAAAGCCAGACGGGAAACTCCCCGCCCCACCGCATGACGAAACGGGCCATACGTGGCATCACAGCGACGCGCAGCTCTTCACGATCATCAAGGAAGGTCTGGGGGCATAGCACCAGGCTACGCAACGGACATGCCGTCCTTTGGCGAGCGCCTATCGGATGCTGAAATCACGGCCATACTGACCTACATCAAGAGCACGTGGCCTGAGCGTCAGCGCAATTTCCAGGCGTTACGCTAGCTGGAGTTCAACTGTAGATCCTCCCAGAAGCTGACCAAGAGTCGTCGCGACCAGCTTCTCGTCTGCCAGTGCACGAGGGGTCTGGCAAACGCGGACCGGCCGATGCTGACGCACTTGCGATCGGCAGGTTGCAACTTCCGATACGACCTACCAGGCCAAGTGCTCGATGGCCAACGACGGAGAGTTGCGCATGGGGCGCACCCTTCGACTAGCGAACGGCAACCAAGACGTCAGCGGGGACGATCGAGACCCATTTGCGAGCATCTGCCTGTGACTGGCGCTTGATGAACTCGTATGGAGCATCCGACCACAAATCGATGCGCCCGACGAGATTGTCGAGCACTAGATCGCCGCGATCGGTTCGCACGATCAGAACAGCGTGGCCCTCGCCGTCGGGGCGTCTAACAACTGCAATAAGCAGCGTTGAAGGGGACCAGCCGTCGTTGATCAGGTCATGGCGCTTGCCAAGAACGTAATCTTCACAATCGCCGCGGGCGGACGGAATCGTCCAGTACTCGTCCACGCCGTACTGGTCGCGATCACTCACCGGAACGATAGATTGGTTGAACTGGTTGTTGACCGCTTGCAGCTGTGTCCAGAGGCGCTCCGTGAGCTCCGCATGGTCGACCGCGGGGCCCCGGGAGGTACAGTCGCCAGGCTGTGCGCGGCAGTACGCATAGGCACCGACGGGAATACTCGTTGCACCGCCGTCCGCAGCAAAGCCACGATTTTGGAAGTTCATCTCCGTGGCGCCTGTATTGGAGACCCAGGCCGTAAGGAGAATGATGATGCCGATTGCGATGCGCTGTGAAAGTGCCATTGCTTGAACTCCCCGATCGGGAGGAAGCTAGAGCGACGATCTTTTCGCGATGCGACGATTGCCGACTTGTTTTTAGACGAATTGTATTTGATGCGAAGTTCCATCGTTAACCATGACGGCTGATCAGACTCCGGACTGCCCCGCCAATTCCGGCGGGACCAGTTCGGCATCAAGCGCGTCGTCAAAGTCGGGGGAGATCCCAAGCATCGGAGCCGTGCGCTGTATGATACGACCGGTCACCTCGCCGGCGTTCCATCCCGCCGTCGTGCCGGACTGAGCGTTTTCGGCCTTTGGCTCGTCGATGAGAACTACCATTACATACCGGGGATCATCGAGCGGGAAGGCGGACGCGAAGACATTGAGGTTGGTGTTGGCCTGGTATCGTCCGTTTACAACTTTTTCGGCGGTGCCAGTCTTGCCGCCTGCTCGGTATCCGTCCGCAATCTTGTTCATCCGACTACCCGAGCCTTCACGGGCATTGAGCCGCATCAGATAGCGGATGCGTTCGCTGGTCTGGGTCGCAATGACCCGCTCGCCGAGCGACGAAGCCTCGGCGGTCGTTCGACTGAAAAAGGTCGGGCGCAAGTAGATTCCCCCGTTCACAAATGTCGCCATCGCTGCCGCCATCTGCATGGGGGTTACACTTATACCGTGCCCAAAAGACGCCGTTGCGGCAACAATTTCCGAGAACGTCTTTGGGATATTGGGGGCGGCAACCTCAGGCAGCTCGGTAGGCAGTGTTTCATCAAAGTGCATGCGCGTCAGAAAGGCTCGGAATGCCTCCTTGCCGAGAGTCTGCTCGATATGAATCGTGCCCACGTTTGACGAGTACTTGTAGACCTCGGGGACACTTAGAATTCGGTTCTTGCCGTGAAAGTCGTCAATTGTGAAGCGACCGAACCGTACACCGAAACGGGCGTCGAACTGGTCCGTAAGTGTCACCTTGCCGCTATCGATCGCTGCAGCAAATGTTACTGTCTTGAAGGTCGACCCAAGTTCAAAGGTACCACCCGTTATCCGGTTAAGTCTGCCCTCCAGAAGTGCGGAAGCAGGCACATTGGGATCAAAGTCCGGCAGAGATACGAGCGCCAATACTTCCCCGGAGCGAGCGTCAATCATCACACCGGCGGCGGCTATCGCTTGGTATCGTGTAAGAGCGTCGACGAGTTCAGCTCGCATGGCGTGCTGAACGCGCAAGTCGATTGAAAGGGATACAGAGGTGAGAGCGTTCTCACGAGCTAACCCCACATCTTGCAAGAGCGCGACGTCACGAGCATCTAAGTACTTTTCGATACCCGAGATGCCCTGATTATCGATATTGACCGTTCCCAGCACGTGAGCGGCTTCGGGTCCGCCCGGATAGAACCTGCGGCTCTCACTGACAAAGTCGATGCCGGGAAGACCTAGGGCCATAACGCGGTCCTGGAGGGCGGGCGTAAGCTCACGCTTAACCCAGACAAAGCCCTTTTCGCTGTCCAGCTTGCGTCGAAGAGCGGCGCCATCGAGATCTGGCAACACCGACATAAGCTTAGAGACCGCCTCATCGACATCGACGATCCGTCGGGGCTCTGCAAAAAGCGAGGGGACCCGCAAATCAAGCGCCAGCTCCAGTCCGTTTCGATCCACGATCTCTGGCCGTGCTGCCGTGATCGCGCTACGTTCCTGGCCCTCGATGTTTGTATCGCGAACGACGCTTGCAAGCTGACCCAGCCGGACAGCAATGACCAAAAATGGGACCACGATGAGGAGCGCGGCCCACCTGATCCGGCGCGTCAGAATTCGTCTGTTGGACGAACCCATTCCTTGGAGCGAGATATCTGCGGAAAGTGACATGTGTTTATTCCGGCGCAGGCGCGCCGGAATACGGCGCGCAAAAAAGAAGTGTCCGACGACGCGTTAGGCGCGCAGGACGAGCCGGGGTGGAGGATCTATCGGCGCGAAGGCGAACGGCCGCAGTTCAATCGCGCGCCCGTCCACACGGACACCCGTGCGCACTATTTCGGGTGTGAACCGGAGGGAAGCGTACTGACCCACGTCATGGGAGTGTTCGTGGTCGATGTGGGCGTGTGCGGGCACCTCGTTGACGTGACCGTGATCGTCGAGTTGGGCGACCGACGACGGTGCTGAGCAGTCGGCCTCCGCAGCGGAAGCCCAGTGGCTGACCAAGCTGAGTAGGATCGTGCAGAGGATGAGGCCGCCAATGGCGCGCCATAGTCCAACGATGCCTTTGCCCTTCCGCATGACAAGTATTTGTCACGAGGGTGGTTACGAGTAGGTGAATGTGCTGCGAGGCGACGACAAAGCGGGCCGCTCGACGCTCGACGCGGACAAGCGTGACACCGACTAAATCGTGCGGTGTCAAGGAGCGGCAATCACCAGGGGGCATTCCGTGCTACCGCAAGCCCGGAGGTTAGCAACCTTCTCCTGCAAGACCTCCAAGCGAACAGCGCCTGGAACGATTTCGCTGCCGAGGAGAAACGTTGGTGTACCCGTGATGTCAAGTTTTTCCGCGATCTGATACGATTGCTCAAGCGGAGCCTCGGTGCTCCTGTCCGCCATCTTGGAGCGCAATGCTGAAGCGTCCAGACCTAGAACCGAGGCTTCCTCGAGTGCGACCTCTCCATCGATTTGGCCGCGTGTGAGATACATGGCCTGGTGAAAAGCCCAGTAGTCGGCGCCCGCCTGCGCCACTAGGACGCCCACCTTCGCGGCGTCGACCGAGCCTTTGGAAAGGATTGGAAACTGGCGCAAGAGGAGCTTTAGCTTTGGATCGGAAGCAAGCAGTTCGGCGATGACCGGCATCATGCTTTTGCAATACGTACAATTGTAGTCGTACATCTCGACCAGCGTGACGTCCCCCTCTGGATTGCCTGCGACGACCGCGCCCTCATTTGAGTAGATGAGCGTTTCATTGTCGGCAAATAGGGATCGCTGTCTGTCTAGCTTCTGCGTCTCGATCTCGGCAGTGAGGGCGGCGGATGCCCGTTCGAGCACGCGAGGGTGTGTGACGAGGTATTCAGACACGAGCGGGCCGACGGCATCGGCGCGTACCAGATCTCCCGTCGTGGCCTCCAGCCGGGCGAGAGCCTCACCGATGACTTGCACCTTCGGGTCACTCGGAGTGGGAAAAACTCTCCCCGCCAAGAGAGAGCCTGCGCCACCAGCGATGAAACTCGCGACAATGACCGCTGCAATGAGCTTGTGATGCACGGTTGCCTCCCGAGACGATTTCACAGTGTAGAAAGATCCCATCCGCCTGGATGATCAATTCAGTGTGATGAGCATCAGCAGGGCCGCCGAGATTGCCAAGTGCGGCCAAGCTCGGTACTCAGAGGATAGGAAGGTGCGCCGCCGTGCTACGACTGTTTACCATCGTGATCGTAATGCTGACGCTTGCGCTGGGATACGCGGCTGGCTCTCCAGCTCGTTCGTGTCATGCCTCTGAGGGCCTTTCCAAGATATCGGTGAGCGACGACGGAGCCCATTTTGAGGCCGCCGCCCAAAGTGTCATTGCCGGTGACTGGCTCAAGCAAGTTCCTCCGATGCACGGACACTGCCAATCGGAGGTGGTCACTCCCCCTGTTGACGGGCTCCCAACGGTTCGTGCGCGCCGAGACTATGAAACGGTTGCCGTGAATTCGCTGACCGACCGCACTCTGCCGCCCGAACTACTCCCGCCACGCTTCTAGTCTCCTTCGCCCTGGAACAGCTTGCTCCTAATCGGAGCGGTAATTCTTGCAGTGAGAGAGCTATGAGTGTGCATTTAGGCGAGTTCGGGTGCGATCCCCGCCCGGCAAGCGATGAGCGCGCCAATTCCCCAACGATCCCTGGACAAACTCCCACAAGCGCATTGGAGCGCCGGTCTTCGGGCCGGCGCGCCGAAAGCGGAGGCCGTCGGCCGCAGCGGATAATGCTATGAGAGCGGCCGTCTCGGCCAGGGCAAGCCAGCGTGCAAGCCGTCGAAGGCTCACGGTTTGGTTGATCGGCATGACCGGCGCGATTGTGGCACTCGGCATCATCGTCCTGCTGTTTGCCGTGCCGTTCATGGTGCGTCGAGAGGTGCCCCAGGACGGGTTGTATATCGTGGGGGAACTGCGCGCGTCGGTGGATGTGAAGATTCAAAAGGGTGGCACGTATCAGGTAGAACTGCTCTTCGCCGACCTAAATGGGCGCCCGGCAGAACCCCAGTCAGTCTCGATTTCCATCTCGATGGACGGCCACGCGATGCAACCGTTGGGACAGGCAGTGGAACGATTGGGGGTCGGGGCCTACGGCGCCCGTGGGCAACTAACGATGCCAGGGAGATGGCTGTTCGCAGTCACAACAGAAGGTGGCTCCATAGAAACAATTGTGAACTATGCCAACTCGTTCTGACAGGAACGGTTTGATGCCCTCGGCAGGTCGCGACGCCGCGGGCCGGCATCGCGCTAGTCGCTCGGTGCTCGGTCTTGTCCACGCCTATGGCCAGATTTTGAGCCGCAGCGCCCGGACCACCGCCAACCACATCGAGCGTGGCTCAGGAGGGGCAGCACGATACCTAGCTTCAACGACAACCGAACTGCCCAGCCATGCCAACGCCACACTCCATTCGTCTCACCTCTGACAACAGTTTTTGGAGACAACAACATGCGCAGAAACTTCTCAATGCAGGTCAAAGGTCTGACGGTCGCGGCACTGGTCTTGGGCACTCTGGTCACAACGGTCCATTCAGCGATTGCTGGAGAAAACTACGCACTTATTGTCGCCGCGAGCGAGTATCCAAACCTAGAGGAGAAGTTCTGGCTTGCCGGACCTAAGAACGACGCCCGCTTGGTCGGCGAGTTCCTTGTCAACAATGCTTCAGTTCCTTTCCGTCTCGAAAACGTCACGACGCTCGGCTCAGGCCCGGGCCTGGAACTGGCCACGCACAAGGCGATTATCGAGCAGCTTGGCGCGCTTGCTGCGAAAGCGAAGCTGGGCGATTTTGTGTTTCTGCAGTTCTCAGGCCATGGCTCCCAGCAGCCGGCCCAGGCGGACGCCAACGAACCGGATGGGCGCGACGAAATATTTCTGTCGGCCGACGCCGAGCTCGCTCCGGAAGGCAGTCCATACTTGCCCAATGCTCTCACCGACGACGAGCTGTCGGTGGCCCTTGCCGCCATACGCTCGACGGGGGCTTTCGTGTGGTTGATTTTCGATTCTTGCTACTCCGGCACCATGACGCGCGGCGCCCCAGACGATGGCGGGTTGGTGATGCGAGATATCAAACCGGCCGATCTGGGCATTCCGGACGCCGCATTCAAAAACACTGAATTCACGTCGGAAGGCGATCGGGCTGTACCGCTTAGCGCATCGCTCTTTGAACAGGGCGGGAATAATCAGACGGGTGGCCTGGTGGCATTCTTCGCAGCACAATCCACCGAAACGACGCCGGAGAAGCCCTACGAGGTGACGCGGAAAGATGGGACCGTCATCAAGGAAAACTACGGCGTCTTCACTTACACGGTTTTCTCCGAACTCGCTAAGAATCCTGCCCTTACCTACCGGCAGCTCGCTCAGAGTATCCTTGCCAACTATGCAGCGGGCAATGTCCTCAAGCCGACCCCCCTTTTCGAGGGAGATCTAGACGCGCCCGTGTTTGGCAGCGAGGACGCCGTGGATGTCGCACAGTGGCCGACGGTGGTTGGCCGTGACAGGTCATTGACCATTTCGGCAGGACAACTCCACGGGCTGGCGAAAGGCACGAAGCTACTTGTGCTGCCTTCGCCGGCAGCAACTAACGATGAGGCGATCGGCGTTTTAGAGGTATCAAGTGTCGATCAGCTTCGCTCGGAGCTCGCTCCATCGACAGCCGTGGGCCTCGAGGAAATCGCGCTCGCCGATGTTCCGGCGGGCGCGTATGTCCGCCTGGCTGAGCAGGCATATCCGTTTGAACTGGTCGTCGCGAAGCCCGACCCCAGCACAGCGACTGCAGCTCAGATCGCTGAGGTCGAAGACGCCTTGCAGCAGATCCTAGCAAACGAAGAAAAGCCAATGCGCATCCGGGTTGTCGAAGCTGGCGACGAAGCAGACGTGCGCCTCGCAGTGTATACCGAGACGCAGGTGTTCGATTTGGAGCTACAGGCGGATCGCGCAGGTGCGTCAGTGAATCCATTGAGCAACGAGGTAAGGGCTTCCGAACTTAACAGCACGACACCACTGCTCTGGATTTTGCCATCATCAGGCGAAATCTCGCTGAGGCCCAGAGCCCGAACGGCCGCGATGGATCTAGGCCCGACCGAAGCCGGCGATTTCGCAACCAACCTGTCTCAAAACTTGGTCACAATCTTTCGCGCCACCAGCCTATCGCGGCTGACACAAGCGACGACTTTCAAACCGACGGATTTCGAACTGAACTTTAGCTTACAAGAAGCCGGCACGAATTCCGTGGTGGCCCTTCGTTCCGAAGCGACACCTGTGGTCCGCCCCGGCGATCGACTGTTCGTGAACTTCGCAAACAGGTCGGGCAAGTCGGTCGACCTCAACGTTCTATACGTCGACCACGACTACGGCATCGTCCTGTTGTGTCAGGCTCACCTTGCCAAAAACGACAAGCTCTTTCAGCCGATCGGTGACCTTAACAATAGTGATCTTGCATCGGAGCGGATCATTGCGGTGATCAACGAGAGTGGCAAAGACCTCACGGACCTCAGTTTCCTAGAGCAGCGGGGCATCGTTGTGCGGACACGGGGCGCAAATGATGTGGGTTTGATGGGAATGATTGCGGATCTCGCG
The DNA here is from genome assembly GCA_046594305.1 of Devosia sp. Taxonomy (GTDB): domain Bacteria; phylum Pseudomonadota; class Alphaproteobacteria; order Rhizobiales; family Devosiaceae; genus Devosia_A. The sequence continues at coordinate 8,639 of JBKJTB010000132.1, forward strand.
GCGGGGGTTCCGACCCGTGGTCCGGTCCCGGCTGCAAACCAGGACGTCGGGCAACCTCGTGGAGCGGTCGTCATCGTACCTCTTGAGGTAGACGTCGCGACCGAGGCCGAGCCTGCGGCGAACGTGCCGCTGGAGGGCTCAACCTTGACAGGTTCTTGTCAGTCATGAGGTCGAAACTTTTACCAGTTCCGCCTAGCCGGTCCGTCGTGCCTGGCCTGCCATCACAAGGGAGTGAGAGGCTGCACCGATTCAGAAAACTTCCGTACTTCGCTGCGATGTTAACGTCGGATTGGCCAGCCGGAGAAACGCTGTGCGCGCGCTATTAGTCTTCATCCTACTGGGCTACTTCGTTCAAGTTTCGCCTCCCACCCAATCGGCGGAGGTCGACATTCGATCAGCCGCCGTAACGAGGATTGTGATCGCACCGCCCCGATCACCGGTCGCGCGGTTGCTCAAAGCTCAATTGCGTGAGGCATACTACGGCGCTGAGAAAAATACCCGGGCCTACGATCAAGCGCAGAAACTCTATTTCTTCTATGGTCAACGCGGGTTTGAGCCCCTTTGGGTAAGCGCCCCCGAAGGCTCCGCGGGGCTCGCGCCCAATGCGCTGAAGATCATTGAGGTGTTCAAAGCGGCCGAGACAGAGGGGCTTCGTCCGTCAGACTATCTGACGGCTGATCTCAAGCAGGGAAGTGTCAGCGGCGACCCAGCGAATTTGGTCGCGCTTGAAACATCATTTTCAAGCGCAGTGGTTCGCTACGGCCAAGACGCGTACGGGGGCCGTGTCGCCCCGACCGCGGTCTCCAAGCTGCTCACAATCGCGCCTAAGCGAATTGATGAGGCTGCGCTTCTGCTCGAAATTGCGTTCTCGGCGTCGCCCGACAAGCTCCTGCTCGATCTTAGTCCGAAACACCCTGAGTTCTTGCGCCTAAAGGCGGCGTTGGCCCAATTTAACAATGACGACCTCACGGTAGCGCGTGTTGCAATCCAGGACGGTCCGACCCTCAAATTGGGCCTGCAGGATGAGCGGGTGCCCGCCCTGCGCGAGCGGCTTTCCGTTGAAGCACCCGAAATACCTGAGGGCGCGACCAATGCCCTTGCCGACACCACGTATGATCAGTCGCTGGTGGATGCCGTAAGGATCTTCCAGGAGAAGGCCGGCATTGATGCCGACGGTGTCCTCGGGCCGGCCACCCTGGCCTCTCTCAACGCGACAGATGCGGTGAGCAAGGACGACATCATCGCGAACATGGAGCGGTGGCGATGGGAACCTGAAGCCCTCGGTACGTTCCGCGTCGAAGTCAATATTCCTCAGTTCCAGCTGAACATTTTGCGCGACGAAGAAGTCGTTCACACGACGCGGGTCGTCGTGGGTCGACCGAGTAACCAGACGCCAATCTTCTCGGACGAAATCGAGTCGGTCGTCGTAAACCCGTACTGGAACGTCCCCGCGTCAATCGCCGCCAATGAGATCAAACCGAAACTGCTTGCGAACCCGAACTACCTCGATGGTCAGAATATGGAACTACTTTCCGGATCGACAGTGGTGAATGCCTCAGCAGTCGATTGGGCCTCTTCAAATATCAATGCCTACAGAGTTCGACAGAAGCCAGGGCCTGGAAACGCGCTCGGCAAAGTCAAGTTCCTATTCCCCAACGAGCATGACGTTTATCTGCACGACACGCCAGCAAAGTCTCTGTTTGAGCGTGCGTATCGCGCGTATTCGCACGGGTGCGTTCGAGTGCTAAATCCGATGGCGTTTGCTGGTGCGCTTCTGGAAACAAATCCGGACGTCACGCAAGCCAAGCTTGAAGCACTCTTCGGAGACAACGAACGCTGGGTCTCCCTCAAGACCCACATTCCCGTGCACCTCATGTACTTCACCGTCCGTGTTGACGCTGACGGCACGCTGCGCTCGTACGGCGACGTCTACGGTCACAACGCCAGACTAATCGAACTTCTGAACGCCCCATGAGAGCAAGGCTGAAAGCGAGCACGGGGGCCGGGATGACAGCTGCTGATCATAGCGTCGTGCCGAGGATCTTTGCGATCGCCGCATGGCTGACCCTCGCTTACGTGGCGATCGTTACGCTCGGACCGATTTCATGGCGGCCGGACTTTGGTCATATGAACATCGAGCGCTTCGGTGGCTTTGCGGCTCTGAGTTTCCTTTTTGCCATGGGATATCCGCGAGCTCGGCTGCTAACGGTCACTGTCGTGTGTGTCGGCGCCGTGGGCCTGGAACTCTTGCAGCTTGTTGTTCCGGGTCGCGATGCAAGCCTTTTCAACGTGCTGATCAAGATCGGAGGTTGCGCGGTGGGAGTGGGGGTCGGGACCGCCCTCAGTTGGCTGCTCACGCACCGTCTTGTCACACGCGAATAAATTGGTGCGTCTCTCGCTTTCGCAATGGCTGCTCACAGGAACACATCTGATGAATACCCCGATCCCACCGTCCTACCTCATTTCCCGGCGGCTCTTCGCCATGGGCCTTACCGGCTTTGCCCTGGCAGGATGCAGCAGTTTCGGCGGCGATCGTCGATCCCTGGTGCCCCTATCGAGAGATACCATTAGCCAATTGGCCGCGCTCGGCTCGTCCACGGGTCAGTCGATGTTGGTCCGCATCTTCAAGGACGAGTCGGAGCTCGAGATTTGGAAGCGCGTCGCAGACGGCAGCTTTGTGCTCTTTAGGACGTATCCCGTCTGTCGATGGTCCGGTGTTTTGGGGCCCAAACTGCAGGAAGGTGACCGCCAAGCGCCTGAGGGATTCTATGCCGTGAGTGCAGGAATGCTCAACCCGAAATCGGCCTTGTACCTGTCGTTCAACACGGGATTCCCAAACAAGTATGATCAATCTCTTGGCCGCACGGGGACCAACTTGATGGTCCATGGGAGCTGTTCCTCCGCAGGCTGCTACGCCATGACTGACGATCAAATAAAGGAAATATATGGGATGGCGCGCGAGAGTTTCGCTGCCGGCAATGCAAACTTCCAACTGCAGATGTTTCCCTTCCGGATGACGCCTGAAAACATGGATCGCTTCGCCGGGAACCCCAACATCGAATTCTGGTCCAATATCAAAGAAGGGTACGATCTGTTCGAAGCGACTCGGCGCCCCCCTGCCTGGGATGTCTGTGATTTTCGCTACGTTTTCGCGGGCTCAGAAGACGAAGTAAAGAGCAGTCTTCTGTGCCAAGCTCGGGCGCCTACGCCAGTTTCTGCACCAGTGGCGCGCCTCGCGTAGTCGTAAAACATACTTCTAGTCAGTCTTCCTGGGACCGACCAACAATTGATCGCGAACCGACCGCCTCTACAGTCATCACCATTGCATCGAGCGTGTAAGCGGCGCAGCTCGGCTGGACCCTACCGGCGCGGTCTATAACGTTTGATCTGATGAAGCGCAGTAGGTTCGACGAAGAGCAGATCATCAGGATCTTGAAGGAGGACGAAGGCGGGCTGGGAGATGCACGGGGTGAGCCAGCGGCGGGCGTGTGAAGCGCTTGAGATTGATCGCGCGAGGCTAGAGGGGTGGTCGTCATTTTGGGTGCAATCATCGATGGACCGGGGGTACGACAACGTCATGGTCGAGGTGTCGGCCGCGGGCGCCGCGGTCCTCTATCGGGAGCGCATGCCTGTGCCCCTGTCCATGTGGCAACCTTGGCTTGCCTGGATAGGAGAGCCTGCTGGGTAACGGCGCACTTTTTATCCAACCCGTCATCGATCTGGCCGGGCACCGAGTAGCGCGTAGATTTGCTACGAGCAGTTGATCGGCTGGCCGATAGTACAGTCAATGCTGCAGAACCCAGATGTCATAATCGCCACCGGCAATGGGTGGTGGACGGAGAGGCCCCCCATCGTGGATACACAACTTGACAGCATTGGCGTAGGCCGCCACCGCAGGGTGGAACGCGGGGGAGGTCAGCGGGCGCGTGGTTCGGCAGATCGCGCCTCTATTGGGCATTGCGCCCAACAACGATCCGCAGCTGGACGCGAACATGCTTCCCCCCGAGCTAGGTGCGCGGTCGACCAGCGGGGAAACGTCGCCATGAACGAGCTCGGCCCGTCAACCAGTACTGGGCCGGCGCCTCGTCTCGGCGCTCTTGCGGTGCTCAATGCGGGTTACTTCACATTGGAAGCTCTGCTCGCCGTCGGCGTAGGCTCGGCGAGTCTTTTTTTCGATAGCCTTGAGTTCCTCGAAGCCGGGGTCTTTTTCGCCATCCTAGGGATTTTCCCGCACTGGTCAGTCACCCGGCGCGCTCTTGCAACCGGACTGGTGGTCCTACCCTTGTTGATCATCACTGCCGCGTCGGCCTACACGGTGTGGCCGCGGTCATATCATTCGTCAGCATTGTCCACACTGGTTTGGCTCGCGGGCGGGCTGGGCGCATTGGCGGTCAACGTATTCTGTTTTCTTTACCTGCGCCGACACCGATCGAGTCGCGGGAAGGCCGGGCGATCCGGATACTTGGTCGCGCAGGCCGACGTCTGGGGCAATTTGATCGTGATCCTGGCGGCGGCCCTCACCTACGCGACCCACTCCCGCTGGCCCGACCTCGCAGCGACGGTGCTCGTCGTCGCCGTTCAGCTCTTCACCTTCACCAAGCTCCTCGGCGAGGAGCGACCCGCGAAGGACGCTATGGATAAGAGCGGGTAATTTGCGCGACAAGACTTTCAGAAACTCTGATTGAAATTGTCGAAAATGGGGCAATCGTTGCCCCAGCATATTGGTGTCCTTACGGGGGCAAACATCATGCGCAAGCTTGCTTGGATCGCAACCGTCACGTTTCTTTCGGAGTCGCTGCAAGCGGGTGTCTCGATCGGCGCCGACCTCTCCAATCCAGGGATACACGCAAGAGCGGGGGCGTACCTCGACACCGGTTGGATACTACGACTTTTGCCGAAAGTGGCCGGGCGAGTGCTCTGAAGGTAGCATCGACGCTGAGCCAGCAACGCTCACCGAGTCATCCTGGTCGCAGTTGATCGAGATCAACGACGCGGTGAATACCACCGTCAGGCCGGTCAGCGATCAGGATCTCTATCAGGTCGCGGAATATTGGACCTATCCTTTGGGGGCGGCGATTGCGAGGACTACGTGCTGAGAAGCGTCGCGAGCTCATGGCCTTGGGCTGGCGAGAGAGCGACCTTCTGATCGGTGTCGTCAGAAAGACCGATCGGGAGGACATGGGATGATGATAATCCGGACCGATCGCGGCGATCTGGTGCTCGACAATCTCGATGGCAAGATACGTGTCTGGGACCTTTTGCGCCATGTCCTTGGTCCAATCGGTGTCGCCGTGCTTGAGTTCGGCCTTGGCCATGTTGATGGCCGCTTGGTGGTGCGGGATCATCGCGCGGGCCTAAGCAACGTCGATGTCGCCGGCCATCATTCCCTGCATCATTTGGGCGTCCGATAGCGAGGTCTTGATGCGCCTGACCCATGCTGGTCATGTCATTTTCATGGTGCCTATGTCGTGCTGCATCGCCGACTTGCAGATATCCGGCAACGCCACGCCAGTGGAGCCCATATCTTGGGCGCGTGCGGGGAGGACAGGGGCAAGACTGGTCGCTAGCATGGTAGTTCTCGCGGCCTCAGGATCCAGCGATGGCCGCATGCCAAGTCGTCGTCTTCAGGGATGATCCGAGCGACGCAGTGTGCGAGCAAACAGCACGGCGAAGCTTGCCCACAAAGAGGGCCGCTGCAGCTCCCTCGCTCGGCCTCGCCTTGGGCACCGAGATGCTGACCAAAGACGCCGTCCGGCAGGGCCAACGCCCCTCCGCCCGCCGCAATGCCATGGCTCGCCATGCCACTGATGACGACGGCAAGGATGCCTAAGAGCCTGAAGGTTCGAACGACTAGGGCTGGCATCACCGACCAACTCGGTGAACATTCAAGAGTTCCAAGCTTGGGCTTCCAACTAGAAGGGCGTTATGACGAACCCTTCTCGCGGCTAACGACCTCATTCTGGCTGACGGAGAGACACCCGTTGGACCAAAATGCTTGAAAATGTCGCATCACGAATCCGAAATCTGCCTTGCTTTGCTCCAAAACCACGGCAACTATCTGGGGATGCGACGAGGGCGACTGACACGACAGATTGTTTTGATGCTGCTGAGCATGCTTATTGCGCTTGGGATCGGCCAGGCGACTGTCGCCTCGGAAATCATGTCACTTGAGATGGCAAAGCGGCCCATCCTCATGGCGGATATGCCTGAAGTCCAATGTCAAACAGGTCTATCCAAGCCCTGCGATAAGGCCGCTCGCTGTCAGCTGACCTGTGCCGCCCCCCTCCTTTGGATGCCCACGTTGGTTGTGCTCGACGTTGGGCCGCAAATTGCTGTCATCCGGAGTCTTGGCAATTTGCCCTCTCCTATGGGGGTGGCACGACGGCCCGATCTTCCACCTCCCCGAACCACTGACATCTGACTTCGCAACCGCCTGTGACGGTGGCGGCGGCTCGGCGCCCTAAGCCGGGCGTAGCTGCGAGCTGACCAATATTGGTCAAGGTGAAGCAAGTGACTGCGTGTAAATGGCGAAGAGCCCGGGTCGCGTGGGTGTGGATAGAATGAAGCTTCTCGAAAGAAAACCGGCCAGCCCGGTGAGCTTGGTATGGGCGTTGGTCCAGTTTGCAGCGACGCTCTTTCGGCCAGTTGTGACACTGGATAGAGCGACGATTGATGCCGGTATCCCAGACGAGTTCAGGGCCGCCGGCTGCTGTGTGACTGAGCCAACCCAAGTGCCGGCGCGCGCGGGCGCGAACGATGAGTGAGCGTTGCGCCGGTCACACACGTTCGTCGATTTGCAGGCTCGCTATGGCGGCCGTGCTGTCGCTCGTGGTGGCATCCGCTCAAGCTCATTCCCTCAAGGACGTCGAAAACGACCTTTATGAGCGTGAGCAGTTCTTTCAGCCCGTCGACTTAGACGCCCCGCCATTCACCCTGCAGGATGCCGCGGGCCAGCCCGTGAACCTTTTAGACTATCGAGGCAAGGTCGTGGTTCTCAATTTCATCTACGCAAGCTGCAAGGAAGTGTGCCCATTGCACTCGGTGCTGATCGCCCAGCTGCAAGAGATGGTCAACCAAACGCCAATGAAGGACGTAGTGGCCTTTCTTAGCGTTACGACGGATCCGGCGCGCGACACCGGGCCCACGCTCACCGAGTATGGCGCCGCAAGGGGGCTTGACCCCGTGAATTGGAAACTCCTCACGTCGTCTGTCAAAGAACCCGAGGACACCACGCGCGCGATAGCACGGTCTTACGGCCTTGAGTTCACGCACACCGACGACGGTGACCAAATGCATGGCATCGTCACCAATGTCATAGACCGCAACGGCAGGCTGCGGGGCCGCTTCCACGGCTTGAACTTCGAGCCGGTCAACTTCGTGACTTTCGTCAACGCTCTCGTCAACGACAACCACAAACCTGACGAGGAGACGTACCAGCCGACCAGCGTCTGGTCATGGCTCATGTCGCTCCTCGGTGTCCAAGGAGGTCAGCAGTGACTACGTTGCGGCACAGTCTCATTTTGGCCGGTGCTCTGCTGATCGCGGGCGCGATGATCGCCGGGTCGATCTTCTTGGGCTTCGAGCGGTTGGCGAGCGACACAGTCGCGGCGATCCAAACTCGTGCTGCGCCAGAACCCACACCACCCTCAGAGCCAGAGCCGGAGCCTACCTTCGACCTTTCCAGCGTGTCGTTTGACGGCGTGCCGTTTGTCGGGGACCCCGCCGCCCCAGCCGTGATGGCCTATTGGTACGACTATCAATGTCCGTATTGCCATCAGGTCGAGCTGCAGGTCATGCCAAGACTCATTGCCGACTACGTCGACACCGGAAAGCTACGCATCTACTTCAAAGACTATCAATTCCTAGGACCTGATTCCAAAGCGGCGGCTCTTGCTGGGCGCGCGGTGTGGGAACTGGCACCAGATCGGTTCTACGAGTGGCATCGCGCTGTTTTCGAGCATCAGGACGAAGAGAATGCCGGTTGGGGTAGCGCTGACGACATTATGGCCCTTACCAAGACCATAGCAGGGATAGACGCGGATCAGGTGGCGAGCCTTCTCTCGACGAAAGCGGACGACTACGAGCGGGCGATCGAGGACGACCTTGCCGAGCGTGGCGGGGTGGGAATCACCGGAACACCCGGAACGATCATCGGCTCGCAGCTTCTCTCCGGCGCGAGACCATTCCCAAAGTTCAAGGCTGCCGTCGAGGCAGCGCTTCTGTCTCAATGACGATTTCTGAACCTTACAAAGAAGTGTCGCAGACGCCCCGTTGGAGGGAACGATGGATCGGAGACAGGCGCTGTTGGCCCTTTTCGTTGGGGCTTTTGGGCCAGGGATTGCACCGTGGACTTCGGCACAAGAAGCGGGCGTCATCGATGATGCGAGTGGCCGGAGCCTGAAGGAGCGCTTCGAATATCTAAGTCAAAACGGCAACAGCAATTGTTCTCGTGCTTTCATGGAATCGATCGCAACCATGTCGCCGGACGCACGCCTGCAGGGCTCGTGCTGTGACCCCATGAGGGAGCATCGGTACCGCGAGCAGGTAGACGGCCTAAGGAAGTACGCCAGCTTCATGCTCATCCCCACCGATCCCTACGACGTCAAAGCAGGAATCGCCCAGCAAGGTCTGGCGTGGTTCGCTGTGCAACTTACTGCCGAGGAACAGTCGGTCTATGGCTACGCTATGGCAAACTCGGCGGAACAGGGACCCTGCTGTTGCCAATGCTGGCGTTGGAACGTCTATGGCGGGGTCGCCAAGTATCTCATCGGTGAACACGACTTCACGGGCAGGCGTATCGCTGAGATTTGGGATCTATCAAACGGCTGCGGCGGGGATGGTCATATTCACTGATGGAACGCCGCTCGCTCAACCGCGTGCTCTCGGATGGTAGGATAGGAAGTGTAATGAAAAAGCAATTCGCGTACCTGGCTCTGGTATCTGCTTCTGCGGGCCTCATAGTATGGTCCACCATGCCGGCGAAGCCAATGTCCCTAGCAGAGGTATCCCACATCCACGGAATTGCGATCGACCCCATGAATCCCGGGACGGTGTTCCTTGCGACACATTTCGGTCTCTATCGCGGAAAGTCGGACGGTACCGCCGAGCCGGTTTCGACGGATCGCAATGACTACATGGGCTTCACCCCCGATCCGGCTACCGAAGGTAGCTTGTTCGCGAGCGGCCACCCGGAAGGCGGCGGCAACATGGGTGTGATCTTCTCCAACGACAATGGTGCCACGTGGACGCAGATTTCGACCGGCGCCGACGGTCCAGTCGACTTTCACGCGATGACCATGAGCTTCGCCGATCCCAAAACAATGTACGGCCTCGCTCGCGGCATCCAGGTCACGCGCGATGGCGGAGTGAGCTGGACCGTTGCGGGGCCTAGCCCCGACAGGGTCATCGACCTGGCTGCCTCGCCCACGGTGCCGGACGTGGTCTATGCTGGTACTGTCGGCGGCCTGATGCGCAGCGTCGACGCCGCACAGAATTGGTCCCTGATTGGACCGGAGAACGTCGCAACGAGCATGGTTGAGGCCACAGCGGATGGCTCCGTCTATGCCTTTTTTGCTGGAGCGGGATTGTTCAAGCTCTCAGAGAACGAGGGGAAGTGGAGCCCGCTCGCAAGTAGCTTCGGCCAAAGTTACATCCTGCACATGGCCGGTGACTTTGCTGATCCCGATCATCTCGTCGCCGTGACCGAGACGAGCACGATTCTTGAAAGCCGTAACGGGGGAAAGACCTGGGGGCCCTTTGGCGAATGAGTCTCGCGTCAGGATAGCGCTGCTTGCCGGCGGGGCAGTTCTTGTGGCGGTGATTGGCTATTTGGTTATCGCCTCGCTCGCGCAACGGCCTCGAGCCGAAACGACTGCTGGCCAGAGCCTGTACGCCGCGAACTGCGCTAGGTGTCATGGCATAAACCTGGAAGGGCAGCCGAATTGGATGACGAGAAACGAGAGCGGGCGCCTGCCAGCACCGCCGCACGACGAGGCCGGGCACAGTTGGCATCACTCGGACAAGCAGCTGTTTAAGATAACGAAGTTCGGTCTCGCGGCAATCGCGCCCGGCTATGAGTCCGACATGCCTGCTTTTGAGGACGCCCTCACGGACGACGAAATCAGGTCGGTCTGGGACTACATAAGGACCAGGTGGTCCGACCGCGCCAGAGCATTTCAACAAGCCAGAACAGCTTCCGATCCGGGTTAGTCCGATTGGTCGCCAGGAGGGCAACGCCTCCCCTTTTGTAACGTCGATCCATCGACTGGACATCCTCGCGAGTTCGTGAGGACGCAACTCTTGACCTCGGCAGCGCTTGGAGTCCCTCGTAGACTTCTCTCCACTTACAGGCGTCGGCCGGGGCAGTCATGGACGAGAGGGTTGCAAAATACTATGTCGGTGGGCTGGACTGCGACACAGCTGCCAAAGAAATCGCGGCCGCCGTGTCACGACTTCCCGGCGTCACTGGAGTCGAAATTTCCTTGGCCTCGGCCACGATGCTGGTCCGTCACGAGGGCCAGTTGCCGAGTGCAGCGATCGATCATGCGGTGAAGTGGCTGGGCCATGCACTCTCTCCATCTCCGGAACTTCTTCCGCTAGAGATATGGCCCCCTCGCGAGCCGCGCAGCATATCTCCTAAAACCTAGCTGGTATGCACCCAGCCATTTCTTGGACGTTGGCGATTTCGCAGCGACAGAGATTGCGCACCACTCATGCCGTCTACGCTCTCGACAGTCAAAGAGGGCACGCCACACGGGCGCCATAGTTCATTCGTCGCGTTCGGTCGAGCAGACGGAGAGTTGGGCCGTTCCGTCTTTCATCCGGCCGCGTCGCAGGTTATTTCGCGTTCTCGACAATGGAAAAACGACTACGCGGCTAGTTCTTGACCGGCTCCGAGGACAAGCTCGGTTCAGACGTAGACCAGCTCCGACATCATGCCCGCCATCATGTGATAAAGGTTGTGGCAGTGAAAGAGCCAGCGACCGGGATTGACCGCATCGAACTCGACCTTGACAGTGCCCATAGGCGGCACCAGCACCGTGTCTCGCATAGCTCCATGAAAAGCCTGACCGTTGATACCACGTACTTGAAAATGGTGACCATGCAGATGCATCGGGTGCGCCATCATGGTGTGGTTCATGAACTCAAGTTCAACACGCTGGCCGGCTGAAACTTCCATCTTGCGGCGATCTTTCCAGGTTCTGTCGTCGAGTGTCCAGGAGTACGGAGACATGCCGCCCGTGAGCATAATCGAATGTCGAACATGCGGCGACTTCTCCACCAACCCCGACAGTGCGCGAAGCGAGCCTTCGAAGGTCATGTCTAGTGGTGCACTTGAGGCAGAGGCTTCGGAAGCGAGCTTTTCAATGTTGGCGTCGGGGGCTGCGAGGATGACCCCGGTCCTGGCCGCGGCGCCTTCGCGCTGGGCAAACACCGGCACCACTCCGGCGGTAGGCATATCAACAATGAGGTCAAGTCGTTGTGCCGAAGCCAACGGGAAACGGCTCCCTTCGACTGGCGAGACGTCGTTGCCATCGACGGCTACCACCGTTGCTCGAGTTCCATCGAGGTCGATCCAGAAGCCGGTCGAGGCGGCGCCGTTGATAAAGCGAAGTCGGACACGGCCACCGCGCTCGGTGCGGATTACTTGTGGATCGGCCAAGGTACGGTCATTCGCCAAAAATGCATCGTACGTGACGTCATTCAGATCCATGCCGCTCATCGCACTCAAGGGGGCCATAGACATGGCGCCGTGATCCATACTCCCCATCGAACTCTGATCCATCAGAGTACCGCCGGTTAACTCCGAAAAAATCTCGGCTGGTTGCCTAAATGAAAAGTCGTTCAGGAAGACAACTAGATCTTGAAGGTCTTCTCTTTCGTCTGCTGCCGTGCGCACGATGAGGGGAGCTGTCATAAGACTTTGCTCCTGCATTTCGTGATGAGAGTGCATCCAGTGCGTGCCAGGTCGTGGAGCGAAGTCAAAAGCTCTGATGTCGCCAGAGGCCAGCGGTGCGACGTAGCCAGTTTCGGAAATGCCATCGAGCTCGGGCGCCGGAGTCTGCCCATGCCAGTGGATGCTGGTAGATTCGTCCGTCCGGTTGTCGAGATCGAGACTGAAGAGGTCAGTCGGACCGAGCACCAGACCAGGGTTGCCATGCTCGTCAACAATACCGAAGACGGAAGCCGGACGGCCTAGGACGTCGAGCGTTCTGCGAGTAACAGTCAGCCGTCGGGGACGATCCGCCGCCCCCGTCGAATGAACCTGCAATAGTGCTCCGGCACCGATGCCCGCAAGTCCTCCCAGCAGAGCGCGGCGGGTAAAGTTATGCATTGCCGTTCCTTCCTTGCCGCTTGCCGGCCATTTCATCGAAGCGTCAGCTGGTGGCCGTCGGCCAGCGGCTGGCGCAGTGGCCGCGATGCCCAAAATCCCTCTTGCCTAACCTAGATAGGCTTGTGGGTTGGCGACGAACGAGGCTCGGCACCCGGGGGAACAAAAGTAGTATCGCTGTCCTGTATGTTCGGCGGTAAGGGCGGTCGCGCCTTTGTCCACGGTCATGCCGCAAACAGGGTCAACGGCAGACACTGCATCGGTGTCCGGTTCGCAGTGGCAGTCAGTCCCGTCCGCGTGCTTGTGCTCATCGGGGTGATGGTCGTGAGTCATTAGGCGTTTCTCCTGAGGCTGTCAGATGTGTCTGCACCTTGCCCCTGTGGCAAGGTCAAGCGTCCCCGAAGGTGACCTTGCCGGCGGCATCAAACTCGTAAATGTCGTCGCGGAAGTTCACCGTGCCCAGTCGGTTCGCCCAGGCAGTGATGTAGGTCGTGTGCAAGGGCATTTGGAAGGAGAGGGGTACGTTGACGTTTTCTTCTGTAGCAAACATCGCCTGCACAGCAGCGAGGTCCCAGCCACCGTTGTCCCCGAGGAGCCACGTCGCCACCTCGTCGATGCCTTCGACGCGCACACAGCCCGAGGAATGGAACCGTGAGTTTTGACCGAACAGAGCTTTCGTGGGCGTGTCGTGAAGATAGACGTCGTAGGGATTGTAGAAGTCGATTTTACAGTGACCCATGGAGTTCTCGCCTCCCGGGTCCTGCCGGAACGAGTAGTTGAGGGCATCGAGTGACTGCCAGTTGATAGTATCCGGCGGAACCTCGTTCCCCTTGCCGTCGAACACGCGAATGCGGAAGTTCGTGAGGTACAGGGGATCTTCGTTCATATACCGGATCAGGTCCTTCTCGATAATGCTCTTTGGGACCGTCCAGTAGGGGTTGAATTTGACTTGATGGACCTTGGAACTCAGCACCGGAGTCTGCCGGTCGATCTTACCGACCACAGCCGTGTGGCGCGACCGCACTATGCCGCCTTCCACGGTTTCAATCGACGCCGCGGGAATGTTCACCAGCAGGTAACGCTCCTGCAGGGTACCAGCCAACCGCTCGATACGGAGCGCGTTGAGTTGTAGCTGGGCCAGGCGCTGCTCAGCCGAAACCGCTAGAGCATAGAACGTCGGCTCATCAATCTTGCCCGTGGGGATAATGCCGTGCCTTACCTGGAAACGGCGCGCGGCCAGATCAGTCTCATCGTCGAACCGATCGTCCACGCGTTCGCGGCGTTCCATGTCCCCCGACAGCATAAGACGGCGCTTAAGGTTGATGACTGCGCGGCCGTCCTTGCCGACCTGGAGCTTGAATGTTTGGCGCGTTGGCAACTCCCAGCCTCCCCCCGCGACAAGCTGCTGATAGTAGCCGATGGCCACTTGGATACTGGATGCCGTGTCCAAACTAAGGATCGGCTCGGGCGTATCGATAATTGTCAGCGCGTCCGAGGTGTTTTGCTCACCGTTCGCTCGGTTTCGCTTACTGCCTGCGAGAATGTCCCAGATCGACTCTTCCGCCACCGCCGGAACGGCAACGCCCCACGCGAAGCCTGTCGTAAGAAGTGTACGCCGGTCCAAAACCCCCTCCACAAGTGAGCGAATCTGTACCCGGACCTAGACCTTCCCCCTAGGGGAAGGTCAACTCACAACGGTGTCAGGCGTCGGCGGCGGAGCTGGGGACTTAGTTTGCCTAGTTTGGCTTCCATCCCAGCAACCGCATCGCATTTGCCGTAACGAGCACTGTTGCACCTGTGTCAGCAAGGATGGCCGGCCGTAGCCCTGTGATGCCGAGGATGGTGGTCACGAGGAACACCACCTTAAGCCCGAGGGCGATGGTGATGTTCTGCGTGATATTTCCCATCACCGCGCGAGACAGGCCAATCATGCTGGCGACGTCACCAACGCGGCCGTGAAGGATCGCGGCGTCTGCGGTTTCGAGCGCCACATCGGTACCTCCGCCCATGGCAATTCCCACATCGGCTGCGGCAAGCGCGGGGGCATCGTTGATGCCATCCCCAACCTTCGCCACGACCTTGCCCTGCCCCTGCATCTCGCGAACGATACGCTGCTTGTCTTCGGGGAGAAGCTCGGCCCTCGCTTCGACGCCAAGACCTTTGGCGATGGCATTGGCAGTTCGGGTATTGTCGCCGGTCAACATGACGATAGAGATGCCAGAGTCGCGAAGCGCCTTGAGGCCCGCGACAGCGTCGGCGCGCGCCTCGTCCCGGATCGCAAAGACGCCCACGACTTGATCGCCCACGAGGAGCACAGACACCGTCTTGCCCTCATCGTTAAAGGCGGCAATCCGTGCCGATTGCTCCTCGGCCAAAGCCACCCTGTGGTTGGCTGCTTGCGGCGAGGCAAGGAACACTTCCTCCCCGCCAACTTTGCCGGTGACGCCCTTACCGCCAATCGCCTTCGCACCCGAAGTTGGAGGGGATTGGGACCTTGTCCGCCGCGGCACGCGCGAGGATAGCAATGGCAAGCGGGTGAGACGAGCCTGACTCCAGCGCAGCAGCCAAGGACAGCACCTGCTTTTCAGAGCGGCCGATGGCGACGATATCGGTGACCACAGGCTTGCCCTCGGTGAGCGTGCCAGTCTTATCGAAAGCGACGGCGGTTATCTTGCGGAGACCTTCGAGCACCGCGCCACCCTTGAGCAGCAGGCCGCGACGGGCACCGGCCGACAGACCCGCCGCGATGGCCGCGGGGGTAGAGATGACCAAGGCGCAGGGGCACCCGATCAGGAGCACGGCGAGGCCCTTATAGACTCACTCGCCCGACGACTGCCCGAAGAGCAGCGGCGGCGCAACGGCGACGAGAGCACCCACCACGAGGACACCGGGTGTGTAGATTTTGGAGAAGCGCTCAATGAAGCGCTCGGTGGGAGCTTTGCTCTCTTGAGCCTGCTCCACCAGCTTGACGACCCGCGCGATGGTGTTTTCCGACGCAGCGGCGGTGACGCGTACTCGGAGCACGGCGTCTGCGTTGATTGTCCCGGCAAAGACGGCATCGCCGACACTCTTTCGCGTCGGAACGCTCTCGCCCGTTACTGGCGACTCGTCGATCGAACTGCTGCCTTCGACAATCTTGCCATCGGCCGGCACACGGTCACCTGGGCGGACGACGATGATGATGGATCGCACCGCGAGCGACTCGGCGGGCACTTCGCGGGTTTGGCCGTTGTCCTCAAGCAGCGCCGTTTTGGGCACGAGGGCTGTGAGGCCTCTGATGCTGGCGCGGGCTCGGCCCGCCGCAACGCCTTCGAGTAGCTCGTCGACAAGGAAGAGCAGCACCACGGTCGCCGCCTCCTCGGTCGCACCGATGATAACCGCCCCCACGGCCGCGATAGTCATGAGGGTCTCGATGGTGAAGGGCGAGCCCGCCAGCGCCCCCGTAATTGCTCTGCGGCCAATAGGAACCAGCCCCACCACCAACGCGGCAAGGAACGCCCAATGGCCGTCGGTAGGCAGCACTAGCCCAAGCAGGTAAGCAGCGCCCAGGGCGAGCCCGCTTGCGCCCACAAGGATCGCCTTGCGGCTCTTCCACCAAGGACCGCCGCCGAGGTCGAGGTGCTCGGGTGCTCCCTCTTTCCCGCGGTCACGTCCGGCCTGGTCAACGCCGGAGTCTTGATTGTGAGTTGCAGCGATGGTGGCCCTGCCCCCGGTCGGAGCGATGGGGTAGCCGAGGTTCACGACCGCTCGCTCGATTGCCAACTTCGGTACCTCGCCGGTGTGGCCGACGCTCATGACCCCCGATGTGAAGGACGACGTGACCTCGGTCACGCCGGGGACGCGGCTAACAGCCGTCTCAATCTTCGTCGAACAGGCAGCGCAATCCATGCCGTCGACTTGAAAGCGCGTCTTCGTGATTGGTGTATCCATCATCTTAGGCCTCAATTGCGTTGACCTGGTGTAGGACCTCTAGCGACTAGAGGGTCAAGAAGCAAAAGCGACGGGCTCACGTATCAGGGCGCTCGGGCATCACAGTCTGGTGAGAGTGGCGCGTTCCGCACGCTTGTGAGTGTGGGCCTCACACTTCTCGAGAGCGTCAGAGCGGCCAATGCAAGCGACGATCAACTCGTCAACGCATCTATGAAAAGCAATGTGCAAGTGTCATTGCACCAATCTTGAAGACCAGTCGAATTGGATGACGCGCCTAGACAGCGTTCGTCTGCCGGCGACTTCCCATGACGGCACCCGGCCATACCTGGCACCATTCCGACCCGCAACGTCCGATCATGAAGATGGCCCCGGCGCTATCGCCCCCGGGCTGCAAAACCGATATGCCCACCTTCAGTGAAGTGCTACCGGACGAGGAAATCTCGGCAAGAGCACCTGGCCCGCCGGGCAACAGGACGTTCAGCGTGCCCCGTCGCCATGAGCCACCAACCAGAGGATCGAACAATGCTGGATGATCGCCAACGCCACTGGGAGAACGTCTATTCGACCAAGCGAGAAACCGAAGTCAGTTGGTTCGAAGATACCCCCACGCTCTCCGTCTCATTGATCAGAGACGCGGGTGTGGGCGCGGACGCATCCGTTGTCGACGTGGGGGGAGGCGCTTCGCGGCTCGTTGACGCATTGATCGATGACGGGCAGGCGCACGTCACAGTGCTGGATCTATCGGCCGCGGCTCTAGCCACTGCAAGGGAGCGGCTCGGGTACCGAGGGGATGTGGCATGGGTCGTCAATGATGTGACCACTTGGGAACCGGTTCGCTCCTTTGACCTCTGGCATGATCGGGCAGCATTTCACTTCTTGACCGACCCCGGTGATCAGCGGCGATACGTCCGCGTATTGCGCCGTCCTCCCCCGGCTGTGAGGCTATGAGGGTCGGCCCCAGCCGCGCATAGGCAGCAGCTAATGGGAATAACCGGCACTGATGACGACGAGTGCCCCCGGCAGTCGTCACAAGCCGCTGAAAGGTGGGCATTACTGGCAACCGACGGAGGCCCGCCGGATCGTCACAGCCCGCTTTCCCCCAAACCTCTCAACGCCTAGAGGACTGGGGCTTCCCGGACTTACTAGACCATCAATCCAGCCCTGATGGTTGGAGACGGCCAGAGAATGGGGAGTAACTAGCCGGCGTTCTTGCCACGTCCCGGCGACTCGACGTCTCGTCGAAGATCGAGAAATCGGCCATTTCAAAACCTCCCGAGTTCCGTGGCTTTGAGGGCCAGATGGTCGAAAGCAGAAACCTTCGACGACTTTCGACGATGGTCGTCGTGATGCGGCCGGTGGCCGTGGTGTTGAGCGTGTTGACCGTCGAAAGTTCCTCATTTGGGTGCAGCCACAGCGTACGAGCAAGAGTCCAGGTGCCTCGGTTGCGGCGCTTTTTCACCTGCGTTCGGCAGCTCTGTCCAAGCGCCGGTCGATGAGCAGAAGTGCGGCGCTGCACCACGACGTGACCTAAGCAGCCCAGAGCGGCGGTCTTGCTCCGTCGCTGAGGGCGTGAACTTCAACGCCACGCCATTGATGCAGTAGCGCTGGCCGGTGGGTGGCGGGCCATCACTGAAGATGTGACCGAGATGGCTGCCACAGGTCGCGCAGCACACCTCCGTCCGGATTGTGCCATAGCCGGCGTGGTGGCCGCCCAGATAGGTGTCATCGGCAATGGTATCGACGGACCTGGCGATCGGTTCCTTGAAGCTCGGCCACCCTGTGCCGCTCTCGAACTTCATCTTGCCCTCAAACAGCGGTGAATCGCAGCCAACACAGGAGAAGGGCCCCGGGCGCTTTTCGAAGACTAGCGCAGAGGTGCCGGGCCGCTCGGCGCCCTGCTCGCGCATCATTTGGACCTGTTCGGGCGTCAACAACCTGCGCCAATCGGCATCTGAGCGTGTGACCGGGTAGTTCTTGAGCATGAAGTGCCCCTCCGTTTATCGGCAGAGAGCCTATAAAGTCGCCGTAAGTCAGACCAGCGCGATGCCTCGGTTTACGCCACGAACTGTGGATCGTTAGAGAGAAGAATCGGTTTGCCGTGCGGTGTAGCCTCCGCGGCTCGGTGCCAGGCAGCGGTGAGGTTTTCGACGTCGACCGCAGGTGCCACCTGCTTGTCTGCAAGCAGGTGTTCAAGAGCACGGAGCCAGTGGTCGTAGTAGTCGCTGCCATCGGTGGCGGCGCCCGGTCGCTTGAGCTCAGCGGCGAGGGTCGCTGACCACTCCGGCCAGGTAAAGACGCCGCGTTCGTGGAGCGCGATCGTGAGGGCAAACGCTTCCGCCTGCCAGGCCTCCGGGAAAACGGGGTCGTCGGTACCGGGCGGCAGCTCAGGTCGGCTCAAGATAGCTCTCCCAGGCATCGATGCTCACCGACTGGGTTAGGTCGCCGCTCGCGCCCCAGAGTTCCGACGCCGCGAAGACCACTGTGTGTGTTTCGGCGTGCAAGTTTGGCTCTGACGCAGTTTTGATGATCTGCGCATCAGGTTGCGCCAATCAACCTGGCCTGAAGCAAGTCGAGTTTTCCTCGACCGTACATCTGTCGTTTGACCAGCTTGAGCTTGGTGATCTGGCCCTCGGTCTGGCCGTTTGACCAGCTTGAGACAATGGCGGCGTGGACGGCGGCAATATCTCTGTCGACTCCGTTGACGAACGAAGCGACCAGGCTGGCGCGACCACGCTCGATCCAGGGATTGAGATCGGCCTCGGTCTTGCGGCGGATCATGACGTGGAAGGCCGCAATGACCTCGCGCGCTTCGATGAGGACGCGGACACCGGCCTCGAGGGCGGCGACGGTGACCGTCTCAGCCTTCGTCAGCGTGTCCCGGGAGGTGGTCATCAGTCGCGCGATGGTTCTGGCGGAAGGAACGCGGCGCAAGGTGTCCCCATCGACCCGGTCTGCTCGCCGGCGGCGGGTCGCCCACTCGGAGACGACCCGCAGGGAGCCGCGGAAGCCCTGGATCGTCAGCCGGCCCCAGAGTTCGGCGGCGTTGTGGTGACCCGCGGCCCATTGAGCGTCGAGCCATGGCAGGTGGGACTCGAGCGAACTCTCCCGCACCATGCCTCGGCTGTGGCCGGTGCGACGGACGATCTCCTTGATCGCCACGCAGTCCTTGGCCAGAGCGAAGACAGCGGCGTTGGCGTCCTCGCGGCGCAGGTAGCCCTCGTACTGGATCCGCTCGGCGGCCGTCAGGAGGTCAGGGTTGATCGTCATCGTGCCGATGGTGCTTCTGATCTGACGCATGGACTTGCGGACCGCGTCGAGGAAGGCGCGGCTGGCGTTCTCCATCAGATGCCAGCGATCGGCGACCTGGAGAGCATGGGGCAGCGCCCTGGCCGCAGCCAGGGCATAGGCACCACCTCTGTCTCGGGCGACGACGGCGATCTGCTCGCGATCAGGAAGCAGGCCGATGGGTCGATGCCGCTCGAGATCACAGAGGATAGTCCCATAGCGATGATTGCGTCTCCAGGCCCAGTCGTCGATGCCGATCACGGTGGGGCGGGGAGCCACAGGCAAGCCACGTCGTCGAACGACCCGCAGCAGGGTGTCGTTGCTGACAGGCAGCATGAGGCGCTTGGCCAAACTTGCTCCGGGACGACCGCCCAATGCCAAACCCAAGTGATGGACGAGGCCGTCCAGCCGCGCGGTCCGGCGCC
>JBKJTB010000232.1:0-2563 GCA_046594305.1 Devosia sp.
GTCGCGGCATCGAGGAAGGGCGACGGCGCCTCCTCGATCACCTTCTGGTTGCGGCGCTGGATCGAGCATTCGCGCTCATTGAGATAGAGCACGGTTCCATGCTGGTCGCCGATGAGCTGGATCTCGATGTGGCGCGGCTCGGTGACGAACTTCTCGATGAAGATGCGGTCGTCGCCGAAGGACGACGCGGCTTCGGATTTGCTGCGCTCGAAACCCTCGCGGGCCTCGGTATCGTTCCAGGCGATACGCATGCCCTTGCCGCCACCGCCGGCCGAGGCCTTGATCATCACCGGGTAGCCGACCTGGCGTGCGATGGTCACCGCCTCACCGGCGTCGGCGATCAGGCCCATGTGGCCGGGCACGGTCGAGACGTTTGCTGCCGCCGCGAGCTTCTTCGACGTGATCTTGTCGCCCATCGCCTCAATGGCTTTGACCGGCGGTCCGACGAAGATGATGCCGTGCTTTTCGAGCGCTGCCGCGAAGGCCGGGTTCTCGGAGAGGAAGCCGTAGCCGGGATGCACCGCGTCGACCTTGGTGGCGAGGCAGGCGGCGACGATCTTGTCGATCGAGAGGTACGAGTCCCGCGCTGCCGAGCCGCCGATATGCACGGCCTCATCCGCCATCTTCACATGCAGCGCCTCGCGATCGGCATCGGAATAGACGGCGATGGTGCGGATGCCGAGCCGCTTTGCCGTCTTGATGACCCGGCAGGCGATTTCGCCGCGATTGGCGATGAGGAGAGAGGTGATCACGCGAAACTTCCCCGCATCAGCGCGACGACGAGCACATGTCCCGCCATGTACATCACCGACAGCGAACCGAAGGTGTAAAAGGTGGAGCGGACTTCGTGGCTTTGCGCTGTCGCGTAGGCCCAGGCGTGCAACGCACGTGCGATCACAAAGCCATACAGCATCACCTGTGCAAGCAGCAGCGGCGGCGAGACAAGCACGAACAGCAAGCCGGCCGCCAAAAAGCCCGGAATGTTCTCGAGGTCGTTGCGATGCATACGCCTCGACCGGTCGACATAGTCATCCACTTCGAGCTGCTTCGGGTCGGGCTTGCGATTGATGAGACCGGGCCGCAGATCCTCCGGACTGGCATAACCGCCTCCCACCTTGAGCAGACGATAGACGCTCACCCAGCCTTGCCCCATGATCTTGAGCACGGCGAGCGCCGCACAGACAGCGTAGGTCGCAAACACCGGGTTGCTGAGCGTCAGGGCATCCATTCGATCGGCCTCACAGCGGAATGTTGTCGTGTTTCTTCTGCGGCACGGCGACCTTTTTCTTTTTCAGCGTCTCGAACGCCCGCGCCACTCGGCGCCTTGTGCTGTGCGGCAAAATCACGTCGTCGATGAAGCCGCGTTCGGCGGCGGCGAACGGGTTGGCGAAGCGCGCCTCGTAGTCCGCCGTGCGCTTGGCGATCTTGGCTTTGTCGCCGAGTTCGGCCCGGTACAAAATCTCGGTCGCGCCCTTGGCACCCATTACCGCGATCTCGGCCGACGGCCACGCATAGTTCACGTCGGCCCGGATGTGCTTGCTCGCCATCACGTCATAGGCGCCGCCATAGGCCTTGCGGGTGATCACGGTCACCTTGGGGACGGTGGCCTGGGCGTAGGCGAACAGCAGTTTTGCGCCGTGCTTGATGATGCCGCCATATTCCTGCGCCGTGCCGGGGAGGAAGCCGGGGACGTCCTCCAAAGTCAGGATTGGAATGTTGAAACAGTCGCAGAAGCGGATGAAGCGCGCGGCCTTCTTGGACGAGTTGATATCGAGGCAGCCGGCGAGCACCAGCGGCTGGTTGGCGACGACGCCGATGGTGTTGCCGTCGATGCGGATGAAGCCGGTGAGGATGTTGCCGGCGTGCTCTTTTTGCAGCTCGAGGAAGTCGCCCTCGTCGGCGAGCCGCAGCACGACCTCGCGCATGTCGTAGGGCTTGTTGGGGCTGTCGGGGATGATGGTGTCGAGCGCGATGTCCTGCCGGTCGATGGTGTCGAAGGTGTCGACATGCGGCGCCTTCTCGTTGGCATTGAGCGGCAGGAAGTCGAACAGCCGGCGCACTTCGAGCAGCGCCTCGATGTCGTTCTCGAACGCGGCGTCCGCCACCGAGCTGATCTTGGTATGCGTGCCGGCGCCGCCCAGCTCCTCATGCGTCACGATCTCGGAGGTGACGGTTTTGACCACGTCCGGGCCGGTCACGTACATAAAACTCGTGTCCTTCACCATGACGATGAAGTCGGTCATGGCGGGCGAGTACACCGCGCCGCCCGCCGTCGGGCCCATGATGACGGAGATCTGCGGGATGGCGCCACTCGCCTGGACATTGCGCCAGAACACTTCGGCATAGCCCCCGAGCGCCGCGACGCCTTCCTGGATGCGGGCACCGCCGCTGTCGTTGAGCCCGATCACCGGGGCGCCGTTCTGCACGGCGAGGTCCATGATCTTGCAGATCTTCTGTGCATGGGTTTCGCTCAGCGAGCCGCCGAAGACGGTGAAGTCCTGGCTGAAGACGTAGGTCATGCGGCCGTTGATGGTGCCCCAGCCGGTGACCACGCCGTCGCCGG
>JBKJTB010000244.1:0-16484 GCA_046594305.1 Devosia sp.
CAAACGGCAGCTTGAAGACCTCAATCGGCTTGTGCTCGGCAGGAGCGAGCTGGAGGTCGACTTTGCGTTTATCGCGCTCGGCGAATTGGTGGAGGGCGGAACTGCGGGGTGCGGTGAAACATCCCTGAGCGCCATGCGGCGCCAAGTCTATGTCCGCAGTACGATCAAGGATATCCGCGTCGTCGACGCTGAAGGTATGGTGACGTGCTCGGCGTTCCCTGAAACTCAGCGTTTTGATGCTCCCTCGCCGCTTGCAGATCGGTCGGTCCCATCGCGAGTGGCGAGCATCGAGCTGTTTCGGCTCGACCAAGTCTCATCCGCCGCCATCGGAGTTTTGTGGAAGGTCGTTCCTGACCTTGCTCTGGTTGCCGTGCTGAACACAGATGCCTTGTTGTTCGGCGCTATTCCGTCGGGGCTTCGTGATGGCAGCGCGATGGAGCTTACTGTCACCAACGGGGATGTCGTCGCTGCATTCGGGACGATCCCTACAGCTGCACCAGACCTAGCGCCAACTCTGGCGTTCAAGAGCACCTCTGGCCGCTATCCTCTGTCGTTGCAATTGAGTGTTGGCAGATCGATTTTCAACTCGTGGAACCGGGAGGCCGTGCCCTACTTCCTCGTCGCAGGAGCAGCCTTGGGCTTGGTCTTCGGAATTCTCCTCGCGCGGCTGCTTACTCTGCCAAGATCACCCCTGGCTGAGCTTGACGACGCTCTCGCGGCTGGCGAGTTTGTCCCCTACATGCAGCCGGTCTTCTCACTGGAGTCCGGCAAGATAATCGGTTGCGAGGTGTTGGTCCGATGGCATCGCGGTGATGGCAAGGTTGTCCCCCCGTCGCGGTTCATTCCTCTGATCGAGCAGTCGGGTCGCATAGAGCGGCTGACGCTGGATGTGATGAGTCGAGCGCTTGCCCAGCTCAGGCCGCTACTTGATCGCGACCCAGGGTTCTCGGTGGCTTTCAATATTGCGCCGAGCCATTTTCTGGCAGCCGGATTTTCGAAGTCGATTGAAAGCCTTGTCCGCACCGCCGGCGTTCGCCCCGCGCAGGTCGTTTTGGAACTTACGGAGCGGCAGGAACTCTCCGACCCGACCAGGGCGGCCGAGACTGTCGTAGCGCTCCACTCCACGGGTTTTCACATCGCGATCGATGACGCGGGCACCGGTCACAGCGGTTTATCAACCGTCAAAACTCTTGGCGCTCAGATATTGAAGATCGACAAATTCTTCGTCGATTCAATTCTGACCGATCACTCGGCCCAAGTCATCGTCGAAATGCTAGTTAAGGTCGCGCACGAACTCAAAATGACGCTGATTGCCGAAGGCATTGAACACCAAGAACAGTTGACATGGCTCAAGGCCGCGGGCGTTGACGAAGGACAAGGATACCTAGTGTCTCCGGCTCTCCCGATCGACAAACTCCTTGGGCTTGTCGACCTTCAGATCGCGAATTCGGCGCCCGAAAGTGGCGCGCGCGCTCCGTAACTCAGTTGCGCGTCGCTACGGCCGGATATGAGGGAACAGGGACCGGGTAGTCCAACGGGCCGTGTAGTCCGCAGGGCGGCGACCTGCGTGGCGGTCAATGCCTTTGTCGGTGGCCGTGGAGATCGCAACAGTTGATGACGCGGCGAAGTGGTGGAGATGCCAAAGGACCAGATGGGTGCCGATGACGCGACGCTTCTCGAGAAAGTCGGTGCGCTTGTAGGCAAGCTCGGCGTCGTCGCCCAGCGCGTGAGCAAGGCAGGCCTCGACGACCTCCCGCGGGAAGTCGGTCTGCTCAGCTGCCCAATCGCGGAACGATGAGCGGAAGCCATGGACCGTGCTGCCGTCGCCGCGAAGACCGCGAAGCAACTGAAGCATCGCCATTGTTCGAGAGCGCGTAGCCTGATGGGCTTGGGATGAGGTATTTGCCGTCGGTAGGATCGCTGGCGATCATCGCAAGCGCTTCGTCGGTGCGCTGCGCGGCCTTGATGTTAAGGTAGAGGCTGTCGCGACCCAATGCTTGCCATCCTTCTTGAGGACAGCAACCTGAGGAACGGTGAGGGCGCGATGCTGGGCCAATCGATCCAACCTGAGCGGTTTCCGCACAGACACATGCGTACGCTCTCCACGTAGTCCAGGGACGTTGAAAGAAAGGCCCGAGGTTACCTTAACGCCCTGCCCCATCTGCGAGTTGGCTTCGCGTTGCAGCCTCGGCACCGACAGACGAACGGACAGACACTCTGTGGAAGCGTGTGTCGCCCGGACTTCCGGCACTTATGCTGCTACTGGCGGAAATCGCATGAGGGACCATTCGCCAAGCGCCTGCAAGCCCTAAGGTAAAGCCGCGCTGCTACGCGGGGTTAGCAGCATTTTCGGCATATACATGATGGCGGAAGGTGGCGGAGAGGGAGTCAGGACATTAGTGGCTGCTTCAGGGCCATTAGTCCGCTTATCTTGCGCGGACAGACACTGTGACAGACGAACGCCCTCACGCCTCTCCTAACGGCTTGATATTAAGCATCATTTTTTGCGCCATATCAGGCAGCCGGGAACCGGGTGGGCTGCGGTGGCAGGCTGCATGAGCCGCCCCGCTCACGCAGCCCAACAGCTAGCCGAGAGGTCAACCGGCCGGCCGGATCGGCTAGACGTGAGAGTCTTGGCCGCCTGGATACGTTAGAGGAAAACCCGGCCAAAGCTAGACTTCTCTCACAACTCACTCTGTTGTCGGCGTTGTGCGTCGGAGGCAAGGGATGGCGGGGAACGAGGCGGAGATCGGAGATGTCAGCCGAGACCTCTCCCGCCTTCGCCGGCGGGCCGCCCGGCAGAAGCGCGGTGTCCAGAAAAGCTCGGACGGCTGGCAACGGTGGTCGACGACGATGGACGAGATTGCGGTTCTGACCCAGCGGCTCGTCGCCTCCCCTGCCCCGGACATCGCAAGCCTCGCGGCGAAGTTCCGAGCAGTCCTGTGGCTGATCGAGGTGAACGAGAGCCTGCTCGACCATTCGGACCTGGCGCGGCTGCGCCGCTTCGGCCGTGAGCTCAGCCTCCTCGCGAGAGAGTAATCCCCCGCCGGGTAAGCCTCTCGTTAGCCTAGACGCTGAGCGCTCCAACAACCTGCTGGACTGGCCGCCGTAAGCAAGCATGTGTTGCGGTCACCGCCCGGCCACTCCGGGCTCTTGTCGGTAACGCCGGGCACTCCCGCTCCGGCCGATCGACAAGGAGCCTCATCATGGCCAAGAAGCCCACCAAGACTATTGGACCCCGCATCACCCGCAGCAAGGCCGCCAAAACGCGCAAGGCGGCCCAACCAACGCCAATCAAGACCACCAAGCAGGACCAGGTACTTGCCCTGCTCCGCCGCCAGAACGGCGCCTCGATCGACGAGATCGTCTCCGCCACCGACTGGCAGCCGCACAGCGCTCGCGGCTTCCTCGCGGGCGCCGTGAAGAAGCGCCTCGGCATCGATGTGGTCAGCGAGAAGGGTGAGGATGGTGTCCGCCGCTACTACGTCGCGGCGCTCAAGTCGTGAGTATCGGCATCGGCTTCAGGTGGCGTCCACGAGGACGCCACCTGATCAATCTCGCGGAGCATCTTGGCTGCACTCCGCCATAAGCTTGCGATTCCGGCAGCGGTCCTTTGTGCCCAGAAAGGATCCATGTTTGCTGAGGACCCTGAAAATGCCCCGGCGGTGACCTTTCTCTGCGATACCAGCGAGGCCTACTGCGAGTGGCGACGAGTCAAGAGTCGGTCTGAGACAAAAAGGGGGTGTCTCGCGATGTGCGGCGTTCCGGGGCTTTGCGGGGACTACTTTTCGGCAATCGACGCCGACATCTCAAGTGGCGCGCGGCGATGATGCAGTCGCACCGCTCACTTGCGTACACCGGCGGTGTCCGTGGAGACAGCAATTTGGGAAAAGTACCAATGTATGGAGACAAGCTGCGAGGTGGTGCGGACCTCATCGCTCCAGCAGCCCCGGAGGACCCCGCGGAACACGCAGCCCCCTGATAATCTCGCTCCTGCAACTAGGAGTCGCAGGGATGGGAAGCGCAAGGCGTTACGAACCGAACTTGTGTGATAGAAGAACGCCGTTCTTTCTTGCCAGTGTTGGTCACCGCCTGTGAGCTTTTCGCATGGAGCTCCACACGGAAGATCGGGGTGCGGACCAAGCGTCCGACAAATGAGCAATCAGCGCCACGCTTCAATCAGGGGGCGACCGACGCAGCGCTACTCTGAGCCACTTCGGGCAGGAGCGAGATTATCGGGGGGCTGCGTGTTCCGCAGGGTCCTCCCGGGCTGCTGGAGCGATGAGGTCGTCCGCACCACCCCTCGCCCTGTCACCATACATTGGGATTGTGCGGTCGGCCGGGTAGCCGATCCGGTGGTCGAACGGAAGCCTACATGGCCACTTGGGTCGACCACGTGACCAAGGGCGGCTCTTGGCCGCGAAGCGGACAACAACAGGAAACTGGGCCCGCTTGGTAATCGAAGTAGGTACCAGATGCGGAAGGCCGGGCGTCTGGGAGTTTTGCGGTCGGCCCTTTGGCCACGCCAGATATCAGTGAGGGACTCGTGGGGCTTTCAGGCGACCCTAATGACAGCGGCGACAGGCCCGACGTCCGTGGCGGCTGCTGCCTTCAACGTATCTTCAGGGGTCTGCCGCGACTGGCGGACACACGGTGAAGTGGTGGCATCGTATCTCTACCAGCTCAACGATGGGCAATGTCGTTCAGCCGCTGAACTTCCGTCGCTCAATTCCAACTCGCCAGTTGCCACACCTTAACTGCCCTCAAAACCGGCAGCAGCTCATTTGCACCAAATCATCTGGCGACGGACGCTTAGATCCCACTCCACTTAGGTTGTCGCTTTTCTAAGAATGACGCAACGCCTTCTCGAAAGTCGTTGCTGCCATAGGCGAGGCGTACCAGCTCCGCGTCGGAGGTATGATCAAACGCCGGGCGCCTGCGGAGGATCTCTTTTGCGATCTGCATCGTTATCGGAGCGTGCCTCATTACGCTGCCAAGTATCGAGGCGAGATTTTCCTCAAGCTCCTCCGAAGCCACAACTGGCAAAGCGAACCCACACGCAGCAGCAGACCTTGCGTCAACAATCTCAGCGAGCATCAGAATTCGACGGGTCACGCTTGCGCCAAACGCCGCTACAAGGCGCCCCGTATTGCGTGCTGAAAGACAGTTGCCGACTGTGCGGGCGATCGGCGCGCCAAATCGGGCGGCGGGGGTGATAAGTCGAAAGTCACACGCAGCTGCGATGATAATACCCCCTCCCATCGCGGCGCCCTCGACGACACTTAGTGTGGGCATCGGCAGGTCCTCGATCGCCGATACTACTGCCTCGATGCGCTCTTCGTAAGCAATCCCGTCTTCGGCGGAAGCAAAAGCCGTAAACTCCGAAATCTCGGTCCCCGCCACGAAGGCCTTGCCGGCCCCGCGAAATACAACAGCGCGAATGGATTGGTCGGACCGGATCGACGAAATGGCGGTTCCCAATTCTGTGTACATTGCGAACGTCATCGCATTGTAAGATGCGGGACGATCGAAAGTGACGGTGGCGACGCCGCCGTCTGCCTTCAGTCTAACCCGGCCTGTCATGACGCACTCTTACGCCTTGGCGCCCAGCCGAGTTCGGCGAGGATCTCGGCGGTGTGCTCGCCCAGCCGAGGCGGGTGGCGGCGGACCTGCTGCGGCGTACCACTGAGCTTGACCGGGAAGCCGATGGAACGGACACGGCCCTCGACCGGATGATCGATCTCCATGACAACGTCGCGGGCAGCGGCGTGCTCGTTGCCGAGCGCTTCAGCGAAGTCGTTGATCGGGCCAGCGGGGATACCCACTGCGAGCAGGCGCTCGACCCAGTCCTCCGCGTCCGCCTTTGCTAAGCTGGTCTCAAGGTCTGCGATCAGGATCTCGCGGTTGGCAAGACGATCGGCGATCGTGATGTATCGCGGATCCTGCAACAGGTCGGGGCGCTCGACGACGGCGCATAGGCGTTCCCACAACCGATCGTTGTTGGCGCCAAGCACGAACCAGTTGTCGCGCGCCCGCACAGCCTGATACGGCGCGCTCATGCGGTTGGCGGTGCCGATGCGCTGCGGCACCTTGCCGGTGCCCCAGAATTCGGAGATGTCCCAGATCGCGAAGGCGATGCCGGCCTCATAAAGCGAGGCATCGATATACTGTCCCTCGCCGGTCTTGCCCTTGCCGATATAGGCGGCAAGGATGGCATAGACGGCGAACAGGGAGCAGCCGATGTCGGCGACGGGGACGCCTGACTTGGCGGGCGGTCCGCCTGCTTCGCCGGTGATGCTCATGATGCCTGTCGCGGCCTGGGCGATAAGATCGAAGCCCGGGCGATCCGCCCACGGCCCCGTCTGCCCGAAGCCAGAAATCGAGGCATAGATGATGCCGGGGTTTAGGGCGCGGATTGTGTCGTAGTCTATGCCGAGCTTCTTCATCGTGCCTGGCCTGTAGTTCTCGACGATAACATCGGCGGTCTTGGCCAGCTCGTAGAAGATGGCGCGTCCGTCGTCGGTCTTGAGATCGAGGGCGACGCTGCGCTTGTTGCGGTTCATGTTGATGAAGCCAAGGCTGTCGCTGCCCTTGAGCTTGAAGCCCATGGCGCCGCGTGTCTGGTCGCCACCGATCGGCGGTTCGACCTTGATGACATCAGCGCCGAGATCACCCATCAGCATGCAGCAGAAGGGCCCCGCCATAACCTGGCTGACGTCGAGCACCCGCATACCGGAGAGTGGAAGGGATTGGACGGCTTTAGGATCGGCCATTTTCGACTCCTTGTCGAACGGTTTCAGGCGTCGCTGCCGGGATCGGGCACGAAGCTAGCGGCGACGACGCCGGCGATGGCGGCAAGCTCGTCGTTATCTGAAGAGTCGCCCGAGCCGACCAGCGGGCCAACCGCAGCGATGAAAAAGGGTTGCTCGTTGGCGCGCTTGTAGAGCGTTCGCGAGCCCAGACCGAGTCCGAGGGCGCCATTGGTCTTGCCGTGGGCGACCTCCATCCGCTTGAGGCTGGTGCCGTCCTCGGCCGCCGCCGATTTCACCGCCCCGCGCGCGTCGATCACGACAACGGCGACCGGCTTTAGCTTGAGATCCCGCGCCCTTGCGAGGGCAACGGTCACGATCGACTGGGCGCTAGCAAGGGTAAGTTCGGTCATGACGCCGCGCCCGCCGCTTCTGCGAGGAAGGCCATTGCCGCCTGCACGCCGCCCACTCTGTGGTGCACACCGGCGAGACCGAGCGCCATCTCGACGCCGGCAAGCGCGCCGATGATGGTCAGGTCGTTGGTGTCTCCGAGATGACCGATGCGAAAAACCTTGCCGGCGAGCCGGCCGAGGCCGGTGCCGAGCGAGATATCGAAATGGCTGAGCGCGGTAGCGCGAAACGCGTCGGCGTCATGGCCGGCGGGTAGCAGGACGGCCGTCAGCGACGAAGAGTAGGCGGCGGGATCGGAACAGAGAATCTCGAGGTCCCACGCCGCGATGGCGCGGCGGGTGGCCTCGGCGTGGCGCTGGTGGCGCGCGAACACGCTCGCGAGCCCCTCCTCCGCCAGCATGTCCAGCGCTTCGGCGAGCCCGAACAGCAGGTTGGTCGCAGGTGTATAGGGGAAATAGCCGCGCTGGTTGTTGGCCAGCATATCGGCCCAGGACCAGTAAGCCTTGGGGAAACTCGAGGTCTCGGCGGCGGCCAGCGCGCGGGCCGACAGTGCGTTGAACGAGAGGCCAGGCGGCAGCATCAGGCCTTTTTGCGAACCGGCGACGGTGACGTCGACGCCCCATTCGTCTTGGCGGTAGTCGATCGATGCGAGCGAGGAGATGGTGTCGACCATCAGCAGGGCAGAGTGACCGGCGGCATTGATGGCGCGGCGCACCGCAGCGATGTCGGTGACGCAGCCGGTTGAGGTCTCGTTGTGGACCACGCAGACGGCCTTGATGCGACCTTCCGTATCGGCGCTGAGGTGCGACTCGATTGCGTCGGCGTCGGCGCCGGTCCGCCAGTCTGATGCGATGACCTCGGGTCTGAGCCCGAGCCGCACCGCCATCTTCTGCCACAACGATGCAAAATGGCCGGTTTCGCACATCAGGACAGCGTCGCCCGGCGACAGCGCGTTGATCAGCGCCGCCTCCCATGCGCCTGTGCCGGAGGCGGGATAAATGACGACCGGACTAGCCGTTCCGAATACCGGCTTCAGGCCATCGAGAACGCGGTGGCCGAGATCGGCGAAGTTCGGGCCGCGGTGGTCGATGATCGGGCGATCCATGGCGCGGAGGATACGGTCGGGAACCGGCGTCGGCCCCGGAATCTGCAGGAAGTGACGCCCAGCGACACGTGCGGCATTGCCCGCCATGAGTTACCTCCCAGCGCCGCCGGCCGCCGGCAGATGGCCGGGCGACGCGAACTTAGCGCTTGTGTTCATCGCAAATCTTTACTCTATTGGTCAAGACATCTGACCTCTGTCCCCTAACAACTGAGACGACCGAAGGAGTGACCGCTTGCGCGCCGATGTTCTGCGGTTCGAGCTGCCCGATCCGGGCGACGTGTCAGGCCTTTCAGAGGCGATCGCGAAGGGTCTCGTCGACCCGCGCAAGATCGTTGCGGTGATCGGCAAGACGCACGGCAACGGCCTCGTCAACGACTACACCCGTGGCTACCTTACGCTGTCGCTCGCACTGTTGATTTCCGGCCAGACCGGCGAAACCCCCGAGTCGGTGCGCAAGCGCATCCCCTTCATTTTTTCGGGCGGCGTCGAGGGCGTGCTGACACCGCACTATTCAGTGTTCACGGTCGTCGAGAACGATGCCGCACCGGTCGCGGGGCAGAAATCACTGGCGATCGGCGTCGCCTTCACGCCGGAGCTCAAGCCTGAGGACATCGGCCGGCAGCGCCAAATCGACCTGACTGCCGATGCGGTGCGCACGGCAATGGCCGCAACCGGGATTGCGGAAGCCTCGGACGTTCATTTTGTGCAGGTCAAGGGACCGGCGTTTTCGATGTCCGACATCGTCGCCGCGATAGAACGCGGCAACAAGCCGGCAACTGACAATCCGGGGAAGCTGATGGGTTCGGGACGCGCGGCGTCTGCACTCGGCGTCGGCGTAGCGCTCGGCGAGATCGACGCGGCCAAGGCCACTGAGAGCGCCGTCGGCAAGGACTTTTCGCTGTTCTCGTCGGTCGCGAGCTGTTCGGCTGGCAGCGAGGTGCGGGTCAACGAAGTCGTGGTCGTCGGGATGTCCGATAGATGGATTGGGCCGCTGGCGATTGCGCACTCGGCGATCGCCGATGCACTCGATACAGCGGGCATCCGCAAGGCAGTGACCGATCTTGGCTTCCCCGATGTGGTGCAGCTTTCGGCCGCCGATGCAAAGCGCATCCGGGCGGGTTTCGTGAAGGCCGAGGCGGCGCGCGACGGCAAGGTGCGCGGCAGGGGCAACACCATGCTCAACGACGGCGACATCGACCAGCAACGCCACATCCGCGCGGCGGTGGGCGCCATTGTCGCCTCGGTAGTCAACGATACAGCGATCTTCGTGTCGGGCGGGGCCGAACACCAGGGACCCGACGGAGGCGGCATGATCGCACTGATCGCCGAGCGCTAGGACCATGTCACGGAAGCCGCGTATCGTCGTCGCCGGCGCCGGGATCGCGGGGAGCCTGATCGCCTCTGGTCTCGCGGGACGGGATGACGTCGAGTTGATCTGCCTTGAGCGGGTCGAGGCCGACGCGCACATGGATGCGGGTACCGGGCTCAACATCGGGCCGAACGCAATCAAGGCGCTGTACGCCTGCATGCCCGAGCGGGCCGGGGCCATTGTCTCCAACAGTTTCCCGTGGCGGCGCTGGGCCATCTCGCTCACCGACGGCCGCAAGCTGATGGACCTCGATCTTGCGGACGTTGCCGACAACGCCGGCGTCCGCATCCGCTGGGCGGAACTCTATGCCCTGCTCCGCGCGCCATTGCAGGACGCCATCCGGTTCGGGGCGGAGCTCAGCGCCTGCGGCCGCGATGATAGCGGGCTGTTCGTCGGCTACCGCAACGATGCGGGCGACGAACGGCTGGAAGGCATCGACCTGCTGATCGCCGGCGACGGCCGCTACTCCCGCATCCGCGACACGTTCTTCGGTGCCGAGGAGCCAAACTTCCTTGGCGTCTGCCTATACCGCATGCTTTATCCCGCCGGCGAGAACTGCCCGATCGAGGATTACGGCCAGTGGTTCAACGGGCCGAACCGGCTGCTCGCCTTCCGGGTGCCGGGTGACTTCGTGTATTGCGCGGGCTCGTTCCCGATCGGGGTCAGGGAGCCGGTTACCGACGAGATGAAATCGCCCGCTGCGCTGCGTCGCGCCTATACACCGGCGAACGGGCAACTCTCGGAACAGGCGGCCTATCTAGTCGACGCGATCGAAAAGTACTCCGACCGCATCCACTGGGCGCGGCTGCAGGAGGGCACCGTGCGCTACGCAGGCGTGCCGGGGGTGCTGCTGGTGGGCGACGCTGCCCACCCGATGGTGCCGACGCTCGGCCAGGGTGCGACCCAGGCTGCCGAGGACGCCTGCGTCGTGGTCGATGAGTTGCGCTACGCCCTCGACGCCGGCGACGATGTTACGGCGGTGCCAGCGCGGGTCGCGGCGCGGCGCGATGACCGCGTTCGCTTCGTGGTCGACTATTCGCGCGAGGCGACCGACACCATGCTTGCCGGCGCTGATCCGGTGGCCGGTACGTTGAAGAAACTCAAACCGGCGTTCCAGGACCGGCTCAAGCGGCTCTATCGCGATACGCCGGTCCCACGCGCATGAGCGGCGCCGCCCCCTGGTCGCTGAGCGCCACCGAGCTGGCGGCCGGCTACCGGGCCGGCGATTTTTCTCCGATCGATGCACTGGACGCCGTGATCGGCCGGATGGACGCGGTGAACGCGACCATCAATGCCGTGATCGCAACCGACCTACCGGAAGCCAGGGCAGCGGCGACCGCGTCGGCGGATCGTTGGCGGAACGGAACGCAGCTATCGGCGCTCGACGGCGTACCGATTACCATCAAGGACAACCTGTTTGTAAAGGGACTCGGGGCGACCTGGGGCAGCCGGGCTTACGAGGACTTCGTGCCCGATGAAGATGAGCCGACAGTGGCGCGATTGCGCGCCGGTGGCATGGTGATTTTCGGGAAGAGCAACGTCCCCGAGTTCACGCTTCAAGGCTACACCGACAATCTGCTGTTCGGGATCACACGCAACCCGCATGCGCTTGACCGCACGCCAGGCGGCTCGACCGGCGGCGGCGCGGCGGCGGTCGCAGCCGGGATCGGGCCGATTGCGATCGGCACCGATGGTGGTGGCTCGCTACGACGGCCGGCAGCGCATTGCGGGTTGTTCGCGCTGAAACCTTCGATCGGTCAGATCGCGCGCTATGGCGGCTTCCCTGCGATCCTTGCGGACTTCGAGGTAATCGGTCCGGTCGTGCGGAGCGTCGACGACCTCGCCGCAGTGTTCGACCTGCTGCGCGGCTACGATGAGCGCGATCCGCGATCGCTAGCGGCAGACGCACCGCCGGTGGAATTCGCCACGCACTTGAGGATCGGGTACTTTCGCCAAATCGGCACGGCCCCGGTTGATCCGGTGATCAGCGCGGCCGCGGATGCCTTTGCCGCAGTCCTCGCAAGGGACGGTTGCTCGATCGAGATCATCGAATCTCCGTTCGACCTGGCCGCCACCGGCGCCGCCTGGGGCACCGTTGCCGCAATCGGGCTCGCCTGGCATCTCGCCAAGCACCCGGAGGTCAACGTCCGGCTCGGTGCCAATGCGATCGCGACGGCGGAAATTGGCCGCTCGAAGTCCAGCGCCGAGTATCTAGACGCCCTGGCGTTCGCGGCACAATCCCGCATCGACGCGGCGGCCCTCTTCGAGCGGTTCGACCTGCTGCTCTGCCCCACAACCGCAGCGCTCGCCTGGCCTGCCGGCGAAGCGTTTCCGCCCCTAATCGACGGCCAGCCGGCAGGACCGCGCGGCCATGCGATCTTCACCGCCTGGATGAATGTTGCCGGCCTGCCCGCGGCGACGGTCCCCGTCGGCATGACACCCGATGGCGGCATCGGCATGCAGCTGGTGGCCGCCGCCGGGCGGGATCGCACACTTCTCGACTTCATGCGCAACGCGCCGGCAATTCGCGCCCTCGGCACGGCCGGCCTCACCGAAGGACTGCTCCGATCATGAAAGACCTCGACGGCAAAGTCATAATCGTCACCGGCGCCGGCGACGGCATCGGCCGGGCCACCGCGCGCGATCTCGCTGCCGCTGGCGCCAAGATCGTCCTGGTCGACATCAAGGGGATTGTCGCGATCGAGAGCGAGATCGCCGCTACCGGCGCCGACGTCATCGGCGTCACTATGGACGTGCGCGACGTCGCCGCCTGGACCAAGCTGGTCGCCGACACGATCGCACGCTTCGGCACCATCGACGGGCTGGTCAACAATGCTGGCATCGCCGTCCCCGGCGACACCGCCGCAGACGTGTCGGAGGACGTCTGGGACCGCATCATGGATGTCAACGCCAAGGGCGTGTGGCTCGGGATGAAGGCGGTGCTGCCCACGATGATCGCCAAGAAGGCCGGCAAGATCGTCAACGTGGCATCCACTGCGGCGCATATCGGTCTCAAGAACGCCGCCGCTTACTGCGCCTCGAAGGGCGCGGTGCTGGCGCTGACCCGGCAGGCGGGCGTGCAATACGCGCCGCTCAACATCCAGATCAACTCGGTCTCGCCAGGCACCACGATGACCGGGCTCCAGCGCGACGTCACCGAAGAGCAGCGTGCGGCCTTCCTGCCGCTGACCCCGATTGGCCGCTTCGCGGCATCCGAGGAAGTCTCCGCGCCGATCGTCTTCCTCCTCTCTTCCGGCTCCTCGTTCATAACCGGGTCCGACCTGTCGATCGACGGCGGCATGGTGGCGCTGTGAACGTTCTCGTCACCGGCGGCGCCGGGCTCATCGGCATGGCGCTGCGCGAGACGCTTGCGGCGCGCGGCCACCGGGTGACGGCGATCGACATCACCGATTTCGGGCGCAGCGATGCAGGAATCCTCATCGTCGCGCTGGACGACAGAGCGGCGCTCGAAGCGCTTATGAAAGCGCAGAATATCGAGGCCATTATCCATTGTGGCGCGATTTCCGGGCCCATGATGGCCAAGGGCCAGCCGCTGCGCCTGGTCGACGTCAACGTCGTCGCGACCGCGGTTCTGCTCGATCTAGCACGGCTGCACGCCATGAAGCGGTTCGTGTTCTGCTCGTCGATCTCGGTTTACGGCAATGTCGGGCAAGCGGTGATCACCGAGGCGACACCACTCAAGCCGACTTCGGTCTACGGCGCCACCAAGATTGCCTGCGAGCAATTGATCGAAGGGTTCGCGGCGGAATACGGGCTCGAGGGCATCAGCCTCAGGATCAGCCGGGTCTACGGACCCTATCGTCGTGCGAACTGCAATCTCGGCTCGATCATCCGCGATGCGGTGGCCGGCACCGAGACCGAGATCCCCTGCGATCCCGAGTTCAAGTATCACTACGTCCATGCCGACGACGTTGCCGAGGCGCTTGCGGCGGCGCTGAAAGCGCCGGCCCCTCTGCCCGGGCGGGTCTACAATGTCGGCTCTGGCGAGGCGCAGACGATGCCGGAAATCGCGGCGATCGCACGCACCGCCATTCCCGGCAGCATCATAAGGCTGGTGCCGGGGGCGGATGACGTGCCCGACGTGCAGACCGCGTTCGACGTCGCGCTGATCGGCCGCGACCTCGGCTGGCACCCGCGTCTGATGCTTGGCGATGGACTTGAAGCCTATCGGGCGGCGATCGCCGCCGGCCGTGCGGCAAGCTGAGCGGGGCCGAAATGTCCACGACCTACGCCACCCCGCTGCTCGCACCCAACTCGCCACTCGATGCGCGCTCCCGCGACCTGATCCAGGCGCTCTACGACAAGGAGACCAGCCGGCTGAAGGCACTGCCGGTCGACGGCCCGCTGAACCCGATCCGCCGGCGCCGGGTGGAGACCACGCGCACCGAGATCGCCGGCCAGCCCGACTGCATCCGCGCGACTCTCGACAGCCAAGCGGGGCCGATCGCCGAGATCGTCGCTGCGCTCGCCGGCAAGACGATCCGGCGGCTCTACCTCACCGGGTGCGGCGATTCGCTGGCGGTGATGATCGCGGCGCGCCCGCTGCTTGAAGAAATGTTCCTGGTGCCGTGCGAGCCGGTGCAGGCACTCGACATGGCGTACTATTTCAACCGGCCGGTCGACGGCGAGACGCTGGTGATCGGGCTGAGCTCGTCGGGCGAGACACCGCGGACCGTCGAAGCGATGATAATGGCCAAGGCGCTGGGCGCAGAGACCCTTGTGATGAGCAACACGCCGGGCTCGACGCTGATGCGCGAGGCCGGGCACACGCTGTTTATCCATGCGGCGCGCAAGGGCTGGCCGACTCAGGCGAGCACCGCAGCGCTGGCGCTGCTTTCGGCGCTGGCGGTGAGCTACGGCCGCGCCAATGGCTGCACGCCGGCACGGCACGACGAGCTGCAGGCGGCGCTCCTAGCGACGCCGGACCAGATCGCCGGCGTGATCGCAACCCACGAGCCGGCGCTCAAGCGCATCGCCGAGGCGGAAGCAAGGCGCAGTATCTACCTCTTTGCCGCCGGCGGACCGTCGTTCGCCTGCGCTTTCTTCGGGGCGGCCAAGGTCAAGGAGTGCACACCGGAGCACGCGATCGCGATCCCGCTCGAGGAGTACCACCACTACCACTCGCAGAAGCCGGGCGACCCGCTGTTCCTGATCGCGCCAAACGGCCTGTCTATCCCGCGCGCCCGCGACACCGCCGAGGAAGGCCTGCGCTACGGTGGGAGTGTCTACACCGTGACCGCCGAGGACAACGCGACGTTCGACGGCCTCTCGACCGAAATCATCCGGTTGCCCCCCATGATCGAGCGGCTATCGACGCTGGTCTACACGATCCCAACGCAGCTCTTCGCCTACCACCTGGCAATAGCGAAGTTCGCCGCCGCCGAAGCGGCTGAGGCCTGAACCCGGAGGTTTGCCGATGTATTCCCACACCCGCGATCTGGTCGGCTACGGCGCCAATCCGCCCAACCCGCAATGGCCCAAAGGCGCGCGGATCGCAATCAACTTCGTGCTGAACTACGAGGAGGGGTCGGAATACAGCATCGGGGACGACGATGGCGTGTCGGACATCTTCCTCACCGAAATCGCGGCCTCGCCGGTGGCCCGGGGCGATCGCGATCTCGGCGCCGAGTCGATGTTCGAGTACGGCAGCCGGGTCGGGGTCTGGCGCATCCTGCGGCTCTTCGCCGAACGCAACCTGCCGATGACGGTGTTCGGGTGCGCGCTGGCGATCGAGCGCAATCCCGACGTCGCCCGCACCTTTATCGCCGCCGGCCACGATCTCTGCTGCCACGGCCGGCGCTGGATCGAGCACTACAAGCTGAGCGAGGCCGAGGAGCGCGAGCACATCCGCCTTGCGATAGCGAGCTTCGAGAAGACCGTGGGCTGGCGCCCGCTCGGCTGGTACTGCCGCTACGGACCATCGGTGAACACCCGCCGCCTGCTGGTCGAGGAGGGCGGCTTTCTCTACGACAGCGACGCCTACAATGACGAGCTCCCCTACTACCTAGATGTCGAGAGCAGGCAGCATCTCGTCGTGCCCTACTCGCAGGCAAACAACGACACCAAGTTCACCAACGGCCTGTTCGCGAGCGGCGCGGACTATTTCGACTACCATCGCGACGCCTTCGACATGCTCTATGCCGAAGGGGCGACGGCGCCGAAGATGATGTCGGTCGGGATGCACTGCCGGCTGCTCGGGCATCCCTCGCGAGCAATGGGGCTGGCGCGGCTCCTCGACTACGTCGCCTCGCACGAGGATGTCTGGGTGTGCCGACGGCTGGATGTCGCCCGGCACTGGCTCAAGGTGCACCCGCCCGCGGCCTGAGACCGATCCACTGAATCGAAACGGCGCGCCGGTTTCTCTGGCGGACCGTTATTGTTGAAACGCCGGCGGTCAGCCGACGTCGAAGCGCCAGGCGCTGTGGCGGCTGCGAGCGCGGGTGATCCGCCAGCCGACGAGAACCAGTGCGAGCACCGTCACCACGTAGGGGATGAGCTGGAGCAATTGCGGCGCGAGCCCGGTCATCTGCGGCAGGGTGACCGAGAGCGCCGTCGCGGTGCCGAAGAGCAGTGCCACCAGCGCGGTGAGGTATGGATTGCCGCGGGCAAAGAAGATCGCGGCGAGTGCGATCAGGCCGCGCTCGTTGGTCATCTGGCGGGCGAACAGCGAGACATAGGCGAGCGAGAGGTAGGCGCCCGCGAAGGCGCAGAACAGGCCCGAGAGCAACATCGCCTGGAACTTCACGCGGTCGACGTTGATGCCGGCGGCAGCGGCGGCATCCGGGGCCTCCCCGACCACGCGTAGGCGAAGGCCCCACTTGGTGCGGTA
>JBKJTB010000284.1:0-6445 GCA_046594305.1 Devosia sp.
GGGCGCGCGATGAACACCGATGCCATTCTCGACCCCGAAGAGTTCATCGCCGAGGCCAGCCAGCGGATCGCGGATTTCCTCGGCGCCGTCGATGGCCTCGGCGATGAACTCTTCGGGGTCGAGAATGGCATCGGTGTTCATCGCGCGCCCTCCCGGAGACCGGGATTGCGGCCCATGAGCAGATCATTGAAGTCCATGCCCTGCGGCGGGCGAGCGATCCGAACGCGACGCCCTTCGCGCTCCCATCGTCGCCCGCCTTCCTGCGCCGCCGCTTCGCCGGGTTCGTCGCCATCGGCGAGCACAATCACGTCGCGAACGTCGCGCGGCAGATCGAGCGACCGAAGACCCGAGGTTGACAGCGCCGCCCAGGCGGGGTGTCCGGTCGCCTGCATCGCCGTCAGGCAGGTCTCGATCCCTTCGCCGACCATCAGAACGGCGCCGGATTCGCCGAGCCGCACAACACCACCGCGACAAGGTCCGAGCATCATCTTCGGCGGATCGACCGGCGCCTTGCCGCTGCCGTCGCGAGTGAGGAAGGTGCGGTGAACGGCCATTGGCGATGCGGTGGCGCCATGCGTCACGAGCGCCACCATCGCCGGCCAGACGCCGCCCGAAGGGTGTTTTAGGCCGGCGTGGAAGCGCAGGGCCGGCAAAGCCGGCAGGTCGAGCCCGCGCGAATGCAGATAGGTTGCCACGGGCGTTTCTTCGGCCGCCTGCGATGCCTGCCAGATCGCCAGCGCCGGCGCGCTTCGCCGAAGGTCCTCGGGGTCAGGTTCCTCGGCTATCCGCCCCCGAGGCTTGCGGGCGACTCCCAAGAGCCGCCCGGTCGTCGGCCAGAGGCCGCGCTCCCGAAGCGCGGCGATCAGATCGCGCTGGTTGCTGCCGGCATGGCAGCGCACCAGCACCTTGCCATCCTTGGCCGTACTTATGGAAAGACTCGGGCTTCGATCCTCATGCACCGGGCAGCGCGCCATCCATGTTGCGCCCGCGCGATACCCGCCAAGCGCCCGGGCGATGCTTTCAGCGGTCATGGCGTACCCCGTCCTCGTTCGGCTTGGTGGGCGCAGCCGCGTCATTGGCGGCGGCAAGCCTTTCAGCGTGCGACCAGTCGGCGAGAACACCGAAGAAACCGGTGACGTTTTGCGCGATCTGGCGGGCGTCCTCGTCCGTGAGGTCGCGCCCGAAGCGCGGTTGCCAGATTTGCCGGGTTCGAGCGATCTGCTTGCCCGCGTCATTGTCGTTTGCAGCGTCGAGACGTTTCATCGAAAACCTCACGGGCGGGTCCGCCGCTCCGTGCTCCTGGCCTCCGGTCTCGGAATCGCACCGATGACGCTGGACCCAAAAGGGATTTGCAGCTTCAGGCGTCCCCGTCTCAGGGATCGCCGGTCGTCCTCACACGCGCCCGCTTCAGCGCGGCACCTCGTTCTCGGGGATCGTGAACTTGTGGCTCTTGCCCGCCCGGATCACGAGCTGGCGTTTGCCGCCGTTCGCGATCTCGCAGGCGATGGAGTAGTCAAAGAAGCCGTGCTTCAGCCCATCGACGACAAGCCCTTCAAGCCGGTCCAGGGCTTCGCGGACCTGGCCGCTCTCGGCGCGCTTGAACGCTCGCGTTTCTTGCGGTTCAGCCATTGTGCAGCAATCCTTTCATGTCCTTGATGGTGGCGGCGAAGGCGAGCGGCCGAACGCTGGTCGCGTCGCCGTAGAAGGCCATCACGTCGGCGCGCCGCGTGGCGCGATCCCGGAAGATGAACACCTTGCGACCGGCCCTCGTCGCGCAGGTTAACAAGCTCGTAGCCGCAGCAACGCAGGAAGCAGGCGAGATAGAAATCGCGCGTCTCGAACTCCGCATCCGTCGAGTTCGGATGCTGGCGGCTCGCTTGTTCAGTTAACACTAGACGATCTCCTCAAAAAAGGGGTTCACGTGACTTCGGACAGAAGCCGCTGAAGCGGCACCGTACGATGCAGCAGCCCGAGCTTTTCGAGCCGGATGCGCATGGCGATGGGCGAGACGAGGAACTTCTCGGCGAATGGCCTCGCGAGCCGGTCGAGTGCCTCGTCGTCGATTTCCGTTTTGACCCTGGCTGAAGAGACATGTGTTTCGCGGGCAACCTCCACGAACGAATGATCGACGGGCGTATGGGGTTTAAGGACACGCGGCTTGCGGTCGGGGAAAACCTCGTCCCAGGCCGCCATGAGCAGCCGGCGGGGCATCAGAACGCAGGAGGCATAGAGGTCGGCCTGCACTTCGATCCGCGCCTTGGCTTGGCTGGTTCGGCAGATCACACTCGGCGGCTGGTTGGGGTCGAGGAGCGAGGTCTGCAAGGGGTCTGTGCCAAAAAGATGACGATGCAGGCGCCAATGCCCGCCGCCCTCGTGCGCGAGCGTGAAGCGATAGCGCCCTTCCATGGCCGGATGGCTGTCGGGATCGAGGCTCTCGTCGATGACGATCCGCCTCTTGTCGAAGTAGATCGCGCCTAGGATGTCGGGATCGAGACCGATCCTGGAGCGCGGGACTCCGAAGCGACGGTGCATATCGTCGAACTCGATTCCGATCCTCAGGTGCTTTTCGACGATGTCGTCGATCGGGATCGGCGCCTCCATCGTGATCCCGCGGGCATGCGCATATTCGGCGAGAAGCGCAAGCGCGTCCTTCTCAATCGCTTCATCCGACACATAGGAAACCAGATTGGTCATTTATCGCCGATCCTCATTTGCATCTTTTTGCGGTCATTCGCCCCGAAGGCGCTCATTCAGTTCTTCGTCTTCTGCGCATTGCGGGCGAGCCTGCCGATATCATCCCGGCTCAACCCCTTCGTCGTCCTTAGCAGCGCCGCCAGTTCGACGGGGTGACGCTTGATGATCTCAGACAGATCGCTCGCTACTCTGCCAGCCCGTGCCAGTAACTCGTCCACATCGCAGCCGATGATCTTGGCAATCGCCTTGACCTTGTCCTCAGCCGGCGGTGCGAACTCGTCCCGCTCAATTTTCGACAGATAGGTCGGACTTACGTCGATCATCTTCGCCATTTCTCGCAACCCGATCTCCTTGGCCTCACGTTCCCGGCGCACGAATTCGCCGAACTTCTCCCCTGACATCCCGGTCTCTCCCGTGCCGTGTTTAGGTATCACTGTACGCTTGATTCGCACCTCCGCGTCAACTGATACCTAAACACTATTCATCGAGATTCGTCTTGCCTGACGCTAATGGTAGTTTCGAGCGCCCTGCCCGGAGTGTCGAAGCATGAATGCCTCCTCCCCCACGTCGGTCCGAGCTTCCCAGTCTTGGACAGGAACTCGGCCTTGAGGGTGTGTTCGATCGCGTCGCCCACCCTTGCTGTCTGCGGGGCGATAGGCGGCACCCTGAACGGCGGTCAGGCTGCCGCCTCATCGCCGGCGGCCGCCTCGATCAACTAGTCTTCGGCTTCACGTATTGAGGTGCCCACCTGTTTTGATGGGACAAGTGGCGGCACCGGTATCGCCACCACCCCACTTGGACGCACCGGTCGCGACGCTCGTCACCCCAGATGATCGCGTTCGCTTCGTTGTGCGCAACAGCATCAGCGGCGCGGTAGATCGGCGGCTCGTCACCAAAAATCCGCATCAGCTCCCCCTTGACAGCCGCGCACTCCTCTTCGGTAAGCGTCACCTTGTCCTTAATTCGACCGAGGATGTCGTAGTACCTTCGCTGCAGGTCGTGGTGCTGCCTAGCTGCGGCCGGGAAGTCGACGACCAGTTGCAACGTTCCGAGCACCGTAATCGCGACGCCCAGGATAACTTGTGCGTTGCTCTGCTTGTTGATGACATCAAGGATTGTGCCGGTGCCGCCAAGCACCAGCACAAACGTCATCACCCTGTTCCAGAACTCGAAGTGAAGTCTTCTGGAGGTATGATAAAGCGCGTTTCGCAGCGCGTCGAACTCGATCTCCTCCCGGGGTGTTGGATCGCGGGTCATGCGCGCTTCGGCTTAATGACTCCCGGGCCCGCGTATCGGCCCGTAACCGCCTTCTTCGCAGGAGCTTTCTTAGCCGCAGCCTTCTTCGCTGGAGCCTTTTTCGCGGACGCTTTCTTGGCGGGAGCCTTCTTTGCCGCGGCCTTCTTGACGGGGGATTTCTTAGCAGCCGCCTTTTTGGCCGGGGCTTTCTTGGCTGCGGCCTTCTTTACCGGCGCCTTAGCAGCAGTAGCCGCGATCCACCTAGTATCATCGGTCATTATAAAATCCCCCAAAGCAGAGAGCGTCAGTTTGCTCGTGGGGACGTTAGGCCAACCCTCGGCCATCGACAATTCGGTCCGCGAATACTATCCACCGCTTGTCGAGGGCACTCTGTGACTTCGATCGACCTCAACGAGATCGACCCAGACTCGCGCGTGCGCACCCGCTCTGCCAAGGCAACACGTTCAATCGGTCGCATGATTCAGTCGAGCAACTGATGCGCAGCGCTTTCATATCGATCGATGAGCTTCTCGACGCGAGTGCGTCGGCTGAGAGGTGGCACCGCGCAGCGTTACGGCGGCATCGTGGGGAACCTGCACGCCCACATGGCCGCCCGGAAGGACGAGCGCCTGATGGCGGAAGCACGTGCGCTGATCTCGCGGATCGAAGTAGGCCGCCGGCAAGGCAAAGGCCCGGTACCGGTCACTGTATTCGCGCCTGTTGCAGAAGTTCTTTTGGCTTCACGACTTCTCCCACCGATGGTGGGGAGCTGGTTGCGGGGACAGGATTTGAACCATTGAATTTCAATCCCGGCCCA
Source organism: Devosia sp. (assembly GCA_046594305.1). Classification (GTDB taxonomy): domain Bacteria; phylum Pseudomonadota; class Alphaproteobacteria; order Rhizobiales; family Devosiaceae; genus Devosia_A. The sequence goes on from JBKJTB010000284.1 coordinate 4,748, forward strand.
AGCTCGCAGCGTCCTCAAGAAGGCGACGAAAATCGGCACTTGGGGCCAAGCACATTGTTCGATATTGCAACATGAAGGGGAGCCACTCCCCTCCTCACCTGATCGTTGACAGCCGGCGGGTAGTCGCGACCCGACCGCAATGGGGGGCCGCGGGAACGCCGCCGCTCGTTCCGAATTGCCACAGGGTGACGCTCCGATCCGGACACGATAGCCCACCCGGCCAGACTTGCACTTGGCGGGTCGGCTGTGTCACCTAGCGCCTCCAGAAAAGAAGCCCTATGGCCCCTGCCAGAAAAGACTCTCCCCTCACCCTCGCCTGCATTCTCATCACCATTCTTCTCGACATGGTGGGCTATGGCATCATCGTTCCGGTGCTGCCGGAGCTGTTGCGCGAACTGACCGGCGGCAGCGTGGCGCAGGCGGCGGTGATCGGCGGCTGGCTGGTGTTCGCCTATGCGGTGACGCAGTTCGTGTTCTCACCGATACTGGGCAATCTGTCGGACCGTTTCGGGCGGCGGCCGGTGCTGCTGGCATCGCTCCTTGGCCTCACCTTCGACTACTCGATGATGGCCTTGACGCCGGTGGTTTGGTACCTGTTCATCGGCCGCTTCGTGTCGGGCGCGGCCGGCGCGGCGGTGGCCACTGCGACGGCCTACATGGCCGACATCACGACCCCCGAAAAGCGCACGCAGCGCTTCGGGCTGATCGGCGCGGCGTTCGGGCTCGGCTTCATCATCGGGCCGGTGATCGGCGGTGAGCTCGGCGAGTTCGGGCCAAAAGTGCCGTTCTTCGCGGCGGCGGGCCTCGCCTTCGCCAATTTCCTGTTCGGCCTGTTCGTCCTGCCGGAATCGCTGGCGAAGACGCACCGCCGTTCGTTCAGCCTCAAGCGCGCCAATCCGTTCGGTGCGCTGCTGTCGCTCCGCAAATACCCGACGGTGCTGTGGCTGATGCTGGCGCTGCTGTTTTTCACCATGGCGGCGCAGGCGTTCCCGGCGGTCTACAACTACTTCACCATCGAGGTCTTCAACTTCTCGTCCTCGCAGATCGGCCGCACGCTGGGGCTGTTCGGCATCGTCTTTGCGATCTTCCAGGCCTTTGGCGTCGGGCCGCTGGTCAAGCGCTTCCAGGAAACGCCGGTGGTGGTCCTCGGCATGACGGCCGCGGCGGTGGCGTTTATCGGCATCGCGTTCATCCATGCCGAGGCCTGGCTCTACGTGCTGATCGTCATCGGTGCCGCGAGCGGCCTCGCCGCCCCTGCGATCAACGGCGTGATGTCGCGGCAGGTGCCCGACAATGCGCAGGGCGAATTGCAGGGGGCGGTCAACGCGGCCAACTCGCTGGCGACCATCATCGGACCACTGGCGGCGACGCAGGTGTTCGCGCTGTTCACGGTTGAGCCGCAGCGTTTTGGCTATTTCCCCGGCGCGCCGTTCCTCTTGGCGGCCGGCTTCGTGATCCTCGCCGTCTCGCTGTTCCTCTACGTCGCGGTGCGCTTCGACCTGACGCACAAACCGAGCGTCGCGCTCCATCCCAAGGCGCCGGAAATGTCGCCGCCGGGGCAGATGAATATCCCGCCGGCCGAAATCCGCGAGATGCGGCGACTGCACTAGCTGCGCGAGGCGTCGTCGTCGTCCTCATCGTCGTCGTTCTCGGCGGTCGGGATATTCATCTGCCCCGGCGGCGACATTTCCGGCGCCT
>JBKJTB010000143.1:0-4947 GCA_046594305.1 Devosia sp.
GTGGGCTCGATCCGCAACAAGCTGCTGGTCCTGCTCCCCGCCGCGTTGATCCTCAGCCTGTTCGTGCCCTGGGCGATCACGCCGCTCCTCGCGCTGGGCGGGGCCTACCTCTGCTACGAGGGCGCCGAGAAGGTCTATGTTGGTCTGTTTCCGCAAGAGGCGCACGCGCTTGAATCGGAACTGAGTGCGCCTGCGGTCGATCCGAAAGCCTTCGAGGACGCGCGTGTCGCCGGCGCCATCCAGACCGATTTCATCCTGTCGGCCGAGATCATGACGATCGCGCTCGCGACGGTCCCCGATCTGCCGTTCTGGGAGCAGGCGGTGGTCCTTGCGATCGTTGGCGTCTTCATCACGCTTGGCGTCTACGGCGTCGTGGCCCTGATCGTGAAGGCCGACGACATCGGCCTTGGCCTCGCAACCAAGGGCCGGACCGGGGCCGGACGCGCCTTCGGTCGCGGCCTCGTCGCCGGCGTTCCCTACTTCCTCCAGATCCTGGGGGTCGTCGGGACGGCGGCGATGATCTGGGTCGGTGGCGGCATCGTGGTCCACGGCCTCGCCGAATTCGGCGTTCCGCAGGTCGATCATTTGATCGAGGGGATCGCCCATAGCGCGGGGGGCCCGCTGCCGGGCGCGGCGTCCATCGTGCAGGAACTGGTCGTCATCGTCGGCGACGGTGTGTTTGGCCTGGCCCTCGGCGCGCTGCTGATCCCGGTCGCAAGCTACGTCGTCGCGCCGATCTGGAACGCCATCAATCGCGTGTTGCGCGGCGGCAAGCCAGAGGCCCCCGCCGCCCATTGATCGCGGCGGCGCTAATGCTCGGTGTCGGACGCCATCGCCGCGAAGAACGCCTCGGGGTCGTCGCGCTCCACCAGTCGCTTGCCGTCGATCTCGAAGAAGCGGGTGCCGATGTTTCTGACGAAGCTGCGGTCGTGCGAGACGAGGATACAGCTTGCGCCATGCTCTAGGATCTCCGCCTCGAGCTGCTCCTGGCCGGAGATGTCGACGTGGTTGGTCGGCTCGTCCATCAGGTAGAAATTGGGTTCGCTGAGGCGGAGGCCGAGAAGCGCCAGGCGGGCGCGCTGGCCGAAGCTGAGCGTCGTGATCGGGCGCGTCTGCTTGTCCATCGGAAAGCCCGCCGCGACGAGTAGCGCCTTGGTGCGCTGGTCGCCCTGGTCGAAGCCGGCGATGAAATCGAACGGACTGCCGGAGCTGGGGAGCTGCGACATCTCCTGGTCGGTGGCGCCGAGTTTCAGGGACGACGTCACACGGATGCCCTTGACCGCCTCGCCTGCCATCGCCCGTGTCACCTGCTTCATCAACTGCGACTTGCCGGCGCCGTTGCGGCCGAGCAGCACGACGCGATCGCCCTGGAACAGGTGGAGTTTTGCGATCGAGAATAGCGCCCGGTCGTCCGGCGTGCGCACGGTGAAGTCCTCGATGGCGACGAGCACCTTCGCGTGCGTGCCGGTGTTGGCGAGGCGGATATCGCCCGAGCGTTCCTTGTGGAGCTGGACCGCCGACGCCTCGATCTTGGCGGCGCGCTCCTTGAGGTATTTTGCCTTCAGCGTCAGCAGGTCAGAGCCGGAATTGATGCCGATATTGGTGAGCTTGCTCGCCTGCTGGCGGAGCTGCTTCACTTCCTTGAAGTCCTTCTCCTGCTGCTTCGCCGCGGCTTCGTCGGCCTCGGCCAGCGAGGCGCGGGCGCGAGTAAATGGCAGGGCGAAATAGTGCGAGGTGCCGGGGCGCAGGAACAGCGTCCGGTTGGTCGTCGCATCGAGGAATCCGCGATCATGGCTGGCGATGATCACGGGCATGCTGCGGGTGGCGCCCTTCAGCCAGCGCTCAAGCTGGATGATCTTGCCGAGGTCGAGGTGGTTGGTCGGCTCGTCGAGCAGCAGCGCGTCGGGCTCGTTGATCCAGACGCGGGCAATCAGCATCAGCCGCTGCCAGCCGCCGGAGAGGCGCGACACGGTGCGGTCGCGCATGTCTTCGGGCGTCTCGAATTCGTCGAGGACGACTTCCACGCGCCAGGAGTCGGTGTCGCGGGCATCGGCAGGGAGCGCGTCGAGGACGGCCTCGCGCAGCGTCAGCGGCAGGAGGCGCTCGGTCACGTCCTGCTCGACAAAGCCGACGCGGAGGCCGCGGGAGCGGACGATCTCGCCGTGCGTCAGGTCCTGCATGCCGGCGATACAGCGCAGTAGCGTGGTCTTGCCGCCGCCATTGCCGGCGACGAGGCCGACGCGGTCGCCCTCGCCGATGACGAGGTTGAGATTGGCAAACAAGGGATCGGCGATGGTGACGCCGGCGGAGTTGAGGCTGATGGAGCCCATTTCACGTTCTCTGGTCTAGGAGGAAGCCATGGCGCGAGGGCGCCGCGAGGGGCAGACCAGAGTTGAACGGAAATCGTCCGGACCCGCGGTCAGCCCTGCAACTGAAGCTGCAGGGCGGCAACAGGGCCACGCGTGCGATGGAAATCGGGACGGCTCAGCAACATGGCGGCGAGCAATAGCCGCGATGCCGCGCGAGTTCAAGCGAGGAAGAAAACCAGCGCGAGAGTTCCGACCAGGGTCGAACGGGCAGCGCGAAGGTGGGCAAGCCGGTACGCAGAACTCACAAATCCGGCCTGCAGCCACCCCAGACGCAGGAACTCAAATGCGCTCGCCGATTGGGCGCGCATACGGCTACTCCAGACACAAAAACCGTATGCCGTGACTGTAGCGGAGCACGCTTAAGGAAGTGCTTCCAAGAAGCGAAGCATTGGTAAACGGGCTGCCTCGTTTCGACCCGAAGGGCTCGGACAAAGGCTTGTCATGAAACAACAATCCCGGCCCGAGGAGGCTCGGACCGGGATCGCCTATGCCGCTTTGGAGCGGTGTCTTAGAACGAGAAGGTCAGGTTGAAGGAGTTGCCGCCATTGTTGACGGGGTAGATCCGCTTGACCTGGTCGACCTTGTACGAGCAGCGGTCGACCCGCGCCTGATACCAGCGACCGTCATCGCGGTAGATCACCCACACCTTATTGGAGCTGTTGGACTCCTTGACGATCTTGACCTTGCTGTAGCCCTTGTTGTTAAGGCCGGCGACGATCTGCTTGTTGGTCAGGCAGACGTCGAAATAGTTGCTGTCGCCGAAGTGCAGAACGATGCCGCCATTGCCGCCGCCACCGAAATTGAGGTTGAAGCCGAAGGTCGGCTGCGCGGCCTGGGCAGGAACGGCGGCAAGAGCCGTACCAGCAAGGGTGAGAGCCACGATGCCGGCCTTGAGGGTGTTGAGAAGGATCATTTTTGATCTCCGATCTGAATTGGTCGCTCGGATAAGCGTTGAGTCCACATAAGCGTTCCTCTCTAAACCCTAGCGAAACCGGATATTCATCTGGCGTTCAGGAACCGACGACCGCGGCCGCTTGGCGCGGCGTCCTCGGTGGCTGATCCCCCGTTCTGACAGGGCGGTGCTGACGAATGCCGGAATCGGGCGTTCAGAAAACATTCACGGCGCTGTGACGGGCACTTTTCCACCGTGAACGGAGCGGCAACCGATGGGCATCTCTGTGCTAGAAGATTCCGACGATTCGAGTGATTTGCCATGCCAAAAGACGATCTGTTCGGCGACGCCCCGGAACCGACCCCCAAGAAGAAAGCCGCTTCGCCTGTTACCGCGGGGAATTCGTCCTATACGGCCGCGGACATCGAGGTGCTGGAGGGGCTGGAGCCCGTTCGACGTCGGCCGGGCATGTATATCGGCGGCACCGACAACAATGCACTGCACCACCTCTTCTCCGAGGTCATCGACAACTCGATGGACGAAGCGATCGCCGGGCATGCGAGCCGGATCGAGGTGCATTTCGGCGCCGATGGATATTTGACGATCACCGACAATGGCCGCGGCATCCCAGTCGAGAACCATCCGAAATTCCCCGGCCGCTCGACGCTCGAGATCGTCATGACCACGCTGCACGCGGGCGGCAAGTTCGACGGCAAAGCCTACGAGACCTCGGGCGGCCTCCATGGCGTCGGCGTCTCCGTCGTCAACGCCCTCAGCGACGAGCTCATCACCGAGGTGGCGCGGGATCAGGTGCTGTACCGCCAGAGCTATTCGCGCGGTAAACCCACCAGCAAAGTGATCAAGGTCGGTCCAGTGCAGAACCGCCGCGGCACCTCGCAGCGCTTCCACCCCGACCCCGAAATCTTCGGCGGCAAGGCCGAGTTCTCGGTGGTGCGGCTCTTCAAGATGACGCGCGCCAAGGCCTACCTCTTCGGCGGCGTCGAAATCCGCTGGAGCTGCGACGAGGGCCTCGCGACGGGCGAGGTGCCTGCCAAGGCAAGCTTCCACTTTCCGGGCGGCCTGCGGGAGTTTCTCGCGGCGCGGATCGAGGGCGAGCAGCGGATCGTCGACGACATTTTCTCCGGGCAGACGGGCAAGCCAGGAACGCATGGCGCGGTCGAATGGGCGATCAGCTGGAACCTCGCGGACGGCTTCGTGCAGTCCTACTGCAACACCATTCCAACGGCCGAAGGGGGCACGCATGAGCAGGGTCTGCGTACCGCCCTGCTCCGCGGCATCCGCGCCTATGCCGAGCTCAAGGCCGACAAGCGCGCCGCCAATTTGACCGTCGAGGATTTGCTGGTGCAGTGCTCGGCGATGCTGTCGGTGTTCGTGCGCGAGCCGGAATTCGTCGGCCAGACCAAGGACCGGCTGGCCAGCATCGAGGCGATCCGCATCGTCGAAACGGCGATCCGCGACCCGTTCGACCATTGGCTGGCCGACAATCCGCAGGAAGCGTCGAAGCTGCTGGAGTGGGTCATCGCCCGCGCGGACGAGCGGGTGCGCCGCCGCCAGGAAAAAGAAGTGTCGCGCAAGAGCGCCGTGCGCAAGCTTCGTTTGCCCGGAAAACTCGCCGACTGCACCCAGAACGCGGCCGCCGGCGCCGAATTGTTCATCGTCGAGGGC
>JBKJTB010000144.1:0-10679 GCA_046594305.1 Devosia sp.
GCGCACGGCCGCCTCGCCGGACCCTCGACACGGCTCGCAAATGAGAACCCCCTCTACAGCAAGCGGGGCGGCCAGCTGGAGGGGGTTTTCATGCTCGGGTGTCTAAGCGAAGCACTAAAGCTAGATCACAGTCATTGGTTGCATTGTGCTGGCTTACGAGGGTCAGCGGTTCGGCTGCGACGCCGGTGATCGTTCGGCTTTGGTGATCAACGTGGACGGACTGCTGCGTCTTGAATTGCTTCAGTGAAAGGGAAAGTTCGCGACGGCCTCGTTCAAGTCCGTGGCTGAATAGGGCTTCGCCAGCAACTGCTGCCCTCGCGCAAATGAAGGCAGGTTTTGCTCGGGATGTCCGGAGAACATCACCACAGGCACCCCCAATTCCTGGCAAAGCGAATACACCGGCTCACAACTCCCGTCCTGGAGTTCGGTGTCGAGAAATACGAGATCAGCGGGATGGTCCACGAGGATGGCGATCGCGTCGCTGCACGACATCGCGGGCCCCAGAACGGTGAGGCCCCGCTGTTCGAGGTCACTCTTGAGTTCCTCGGCGATGAGCCACTCGTCTTCGACGATGAGCACCTGAGGCATTCGTCCCTCCAGCATTAGGAGGCTCGCGATTACATTATAGATGCTGGACAAGAAACACAAAATGACATGTCCAAAGGGCGGAGGCTCCCCTGAATTCACCCGCGATTAGTCCGGGGAAGGCTTGCCCCACAAGCCCGTGCTCACTTGAGCGCGTGTGAAATGAACTCCGACGCGAAATGCCACCGGCGACTCTGACGAACAGCTACCGCTAGGCTGGGTCCGTTCGGTTCAAAAGGGTAGCGATAGCGGCAACGAGCTGTGCATTGGCGAATGGCTTTTGCACCATGATGCTGCCGGGCACGCCTCTTGAGGACCACTCGGAAGCGCTGTCGCCGGATACGTAGACAACTGGAAGGCTCGCATTCAGTTCGCGAGCGCGACTGGCGATCTCCCAGCCTTCAATCTCAGGCAGTCGAACATCGGTGACAAGGCCGGCATTGCCTTCATATGGACAGCGGCGACCTCCGCGTTCGGGTTGGTGGTGAAGAAGGCGAACAGCTCATGATCCATGGGGCCCTCGTCCTTGCGGCGGGTGCCGTGCCAACTCGTTCGCAGGCCGGCGAAGAAGCTCAGGGGCGCGTCCTCGCCAAAGGCGAACCAGGCATTACCGCTCTTGCCGTCCTCCAGCTTCATCGGTTCCGAGAAGCGATTGAAGGGGACGAGGCAACGATGCTCGACGCTAAGATAGCCCTTCCAGTCGTCGAACCATGGATGGCGCACATTGGTCGTGCCGCGGTTCGGCTTCTCGCTGGGCGTATCTTTGAGAGACGGCAGCCCCCACCGAGCGAAGCTGATCACGCGGTCGCCATTGGCCTCGCGGACTATCGGCGCAAAGTAGTCAGGGTAGATGCCGTAAAGCGGAGGCAGGTTGCGGTTCGCCCGCTCCCACAGGAAGCCCATCTCGATCATCGCCTGGTGCGACGTCGTCATGCTGTAGAGGTTGCACATCGCTTCAGCCTACCCAATAAACAAGCCTCTCGGGAAGAGCGCTACGGGAGAGCAGCGTGTTCGATGACATCGATACAGAATACGAAATTGCGGCCTATCGGTTGAAGCTGCTCGCGTTGAGCGATCGGTATGCCGCTGGCGCCCGCTCCATCATTGGGGCCGAGGCTCAACAATGTGGCGACGCGCTGACATGTCTGATGGAAGAGGCGCCACTCGGTAGGCGCGAGACGATCGATCATCTAATCGATCGCTACGAAGCGCTGCGCATTAGTTGCCTGAGCTGACTGGGCCCTACGCTCGTAGCCGAGCGTCGCCGACTTCCGGATCGTTCCACTGTGCCATCAACGAACCGTCCATGGCCTCGATGGCGAGTGCAATTGCGCGAAGATTGAGCCCCGACTTATGCCATTGGACTTGGGCGAAATAACTGCCCAGCTCCGTCAATTCGTCGAGGTCGCTCATGGTGTACCCCAAATCGAATGCGCGCGCTCTCACCTGATCGAGCAAAGGGAAACCCGTCGGTGAGAAGGGACGCCGCGTGCGGTATATCCGATGGAGGTTGGCTATCGCGCGGATGTTGAGAATGTTCGCGTGCGGGAACGCTTCCGCCAGACTTTCGCTACTCTCCCCTCCCACGTACATTCGGCGCAAACGTGACACTTCGGCGCCAGTCCAGATGTGCCGTTTCGGTGCCAGTCCCAATGACTGTGCTCGCGACCGTACGGCATAAAAAGACCGCCCAATATCGACTGCGATTTCCCTCAGAAGCTTCGTGCCATGCAACGCACGTAGACGATCGTCCTCTTTTTTGGTCCACAGTTGGTGGCCGCTGGGCGTTAAACCCGTCCTCCGTATTCGTTGCCGGTTTCTCTCTGCCGTCGCGGCGCCCTGCGCGAGATAATGGATGCTGACCATGTGTGCCTCCTGGCTCAACCAATCAGGCACGATTTCAGGTGGGCCATCAGGGTTAAAGACCCCGCCGTCAAATGGTCCCGAACAACACAAAGTTAGCCACATAGAACTGTATTTCGCCGGCCGCGATCCGGCGCTTGTGCGGTCCTGGCGGCCAGCCTAGGCACCTTCGGTTCGGAGTTCCTGACCGAGAGATCTGTGAACGCGCGTGGGCGCGACGCCGCGAGGTGCGTTCAGGTCCTATACTAGCCGGATCAACGACGTGCCGGAGATCAGGTCGACGTTTTCGGCTTTCGCTTTCGAGGAGGTGTCGCTGAGCTACGGAGTTTCGGCGTCGGGGGCGACGAAGGCGCGGGAGCTGATTGTGAGGAGCTGACCGGCTCGTCGGCTCCTGCCACCTCTGCGCGGTTTCTGGAGAGTCGGGTTGACTGCTCCTGAGCTTCCCGCTCCCGGTAGTAGGCATAAAGATCGGTGAGGTCGCGAATTGCGTCGTCCGTCGATTCCGCGTCTAGCTTTTGCAGGACCGTGCCGGCGTTCAACAGCGCGATAGCCATGTCCTTATGCATGGCGTCATACTCTTGGCGCGTAAGCTGAGGCTTGGCCTTGTTGAGGGTGTCCCGGATGTGGTCGATCACCATCCTGATGGTCGGACGCAGTTCCCTCTCGAGGACTATCCCCGTTTGACAAAGACGCCGAATGGCTTCGCCTCGAGATCGGATTCGGTTCTCAAACATCCAGTTGTCGATGGCCTCAATTTCCGAAGGCGCCATGAGCAGGTGCTGCTGGTGCGACTTGATCTCCGCATCGCTCTTTTTCCGGCCCACAACTTTCCCCTGTTCAACCTAAACATATCTATTGACCCGTAGCATCGCCGCTGCCACAGATACACATGTTCAACCTAAACAGGTTAATGAGGTAGGAACATGGAACGTGAACTACGGACCGGGAGGCTCGTGCTGATGATCGAGCCGAGCTTGGTCCAGAAGATTGATGACTGGCGCCGGGATCGACTGATTGACTCCCGGGCCGACGCAGTCAGGCGGTTGGTGGGGCTAGGCCTCGGCGACCCGAATAAAAGCCCGGCAGCTGCGCTAACAGCTCCGGGCCACGATCAATCCCACCACCTTGCGACGGACGGAGGCAATGATGAATGAGAATAATTCTTCTGGCGGGGAAAATCTACCCGCACAGAGCGTGAACGCGCCGACGATGTCGAGCGTTGAGATTGCCGAGCTCTGCGGCACCCGGCATAACCAGATCGTCGAAACCATCCTGCGGCTGATCGAGAAGGGAGTTTTACGGGAAAGCCGCAAAACTCCTCGTCGAGTTCAGCCGACCGGCGGAGGTAGACCGACAGAAGTCTATGACCTGTCGAAGCGGGACACGCTGGTCGTGGTTTCGGGGTATGACGACGAGTTGCGCGCGAAGATCATCGATCGATGGATCGAGATCGAGACCGCAAAGTCTCAGCCGCACGCCCTCAGCACCGACTTGCGGGAGACCCGGCTCATCTTCGGCGAGGCGGCGCGTATGGCTCGGATTGCGGGCCTCAAAGGCAATGCTCAGATCCTGTCCGCAGCGATGGCGACCAAGAAGCTCACCGGCACTGATCCCCTCGAGATTGTGGGCCGCACGCACCTGCCGGCGCCGACGAACGATCAGATGGTCAACCCGACGACCATCGGGCAGCAGCTCGGCGGCATCTCGGCGATGGCCGTGAACAAGCTGCTGATGGACACTGGTCACCAGACGAAGTTCCGGGACCAAGCGCGCGACTGGCGATATCAGCCCACTCCGAAGGGCGAGGCGGCCGGCGCGCGCATGATGGATACCGGAAAGCAGCAGGGCGGTCGGATGATCCAGCAGCTTATGTGGCCGATCTCCATCGTCGACGTGCTGCGGCCGCTGGCCGACGGGAGGGCAGCATGACCCTTCCTCGCCTCAACATGAACGGCTGGACGATCGACAGTTTCGAGCTCGCCTACGCTGGCCTTCAGCACATCAATGACGCCACGCGGCTGGTGCAGAACCAACCCCGCGCTAGCGGCCCTGGAGGCGACTATCACCCCGGCGCCGACTTCATCGTTCAGGTCGGTGAGGATTGGTGCGGCGCCCGCCTCGACGATCTCATGGAGCGGCTGAAGGGGGTTCGGTTCCCAGATCCTGAGCATGACGAGCGCCGAGTGCTCTTGCTCGTGACCTACGCGTCGTCGCACGGCCCAGCGAGCGAGAGCCTGGCGTCGATCGTGAAGATGGCGCTGGACCAAGCGGTGCGGCCCGCCTGATCCACCGGGTTCGAGCCCAACCCAGTGAGCCCCGGCCTCTCGGCTGGGGCTTTTTGTTGTACAGATTCCGTACAGCTTGATGTCGATGTTTCCGATGCGTTCATGCCCGATTGTCGGCCGTCACGCCCGGAATTCCTGAGCAACTATGCCCTCCGAAGGCAAAGGCCACCCGTTCGAATCGGGTCGGGTGCGCCAGCAACCTCCAGGCTCTCCGCTACTTTTTCGTCACCAAGCTTGGCCGCCGTATCGCACAAGACGAGCCCGCCGAGGCGGTCCGGGTGATCGAGCGCAAAACGCTGCGTGACGAGTCCGCCCACCGAGACGCCGACAAGTGCGAATCGCTGAAGCTCTAGGTGATGCGGAAGGGCAAGCAGATCGCTTGTCGTCGCACACGGACCGAAAGGACGGAGCGAGCGCGTCCACGAGATGGCCCAACATAATCCCCCACCGTTGACTGATAGTGCGTCACACCTAAGCTGGCGGCGGCGAACCGCCTCGGGCCTTACCCGCCGAGCCGCGCCAGCAGGGCCTTGACCGCGAGCGGATAGCCCTCGGCGCCAAAGCCGGCCATCACCGACGTCGCGATCATCGACACATAGGAGCGGTGATAGATCGGCTCGCGCCGGTGGATGTTGGAGATGTGGAGTTCGATGATCGGGCCCGCAAACATCTTCAGCGCATCGAGCAGCGCCAGCGAGGTGAAGGTGAAGGCCGCAGGATTGACGATGATCCCTGCCCCCTCGTCGATCGCCTCATGCACCCAGTCGATCAGCTGCTGCTCGCTGTTGGTCTGGTGAAAGACCAGTGGGTGCGCGCCGGCCGCCTCGCGGCACATCGCCTCGACCTCGGCCAGCGTCGTCGTGCCATAGATCTCGGGCTCGCGCTTGCCGAGACGATTGAGGTTGGGACCGTTGAGCACATAGATCGGTTTCACGGCGTCACCCCCACATAGCCGAACAGGCGCGGCAGCCACAGCACCGTCTCGGGCACGAAGGTGAAGACGATGAGCGCCGCGATCAGACCGACAAGGAACGGGAACACATCGGCAACGATCGCCCGCATCGGCGCTCCCGAGATGCGCGTCATGATGAACAGCAGCAGCCCATAAGGCGGCGTCACCAGCCCCAGCATGATGTTGACCACCACCACCACACCGAAATGCACCATGTCGATGCCGAGCGCCTGCGCCGTCGGGATCAGCACCGGCACGATGACGAGGAGGATCGTCGTTCCCTCGAGCACGCAGCCGAGCAGCAGCAGCAGGACGTTGACCGCGATCAGGAAGGTGATCGGGTTGAGCTCCCACGCGATCAGCACGGCGCTGATCGAGCGCGGGATGTTCTCGATCGTCACCACATAGTTGAACACCAGCGCCCCGGCGATCAGCATGCCTATCGACGCCGTGGTCTTGGCGCTCGTGAGCACCGAGCGATAGAACTCGCGGCCGTTGACAGCGCGATAGACCACCACCGACACCACCAGCGCATAGAACGCCGCGACCGCCGCGGCCTCGGTCGGCGTGGTGACGCCGCCATAGATGCCGAACATCAGCACCGCCGGCATCAGCAGCACCGGCAGCGCCTCCCACGTCATCCGCGGCAGTTGCCGGACCGGCACCGGCTTTTCGACCGGGAAATTCTTGATGCGGGCGGTGATGGCGATCTGCACCATCATCACGCCCGCCATGATGAGGCCCGGCACCACGCCCGCCAGAAACAGGTAGCCGATCGAGGTATCGGCAACGAGCGCGTAGAGCACCATCGGGATCGACGGCGGGATGATCGGCCCGATGACGGCTGTGACCGCGGTCAGTGCCGCCGCATAGCTCGGCGTGTACTTGCCGTCCTTGGTCATCATGAACTGCATCATCTTGCCGCTGCCCGCGGCATCGGCAATGGCCGAACCGGACATGCCGGCAAAGACGATCGACTGCAGCACATTGACCTGCGCCAGCCCGCCGCGGAACCGTCCGACCACCGCATCGCACCATTTGAGCAGCCGCTCCGACAGCGTCCCCGAATTCATGATTTCGGCGGCGAGGATGAACAGCGGCACCGCGAGGATGATGTAGTTGGTGTACATGCCGTTGAGGAACTGCTCGGCGACGAGGCCCATGTCCTGGCCGCGCATCAAGAGATAGAGGATCGAGCCGGTGATCATCGCGATGCCCATGGGCAGACCCATGAAGGCGAGCACCGTGATGAGAACCAGCGCAGCGGTAAAGGGAAGCGACACCGGGTCAGACTCCAGAGGTGATCTTGGTGACGTCGATGTCTGCCGTCGCGGCCTTGCCCCAGATCGCCTGGTAGCCGAGCCAGAGCTGGCGGATGATCGTCACCACGGCGAAGATGCCGTAGATCGAGTAGAGCCAGTCGAAGCGGATCTTGAGATAGGCGGTCTTTTCGACCTTCATGAAGCCGATATAGTCGAGCACGGCCGGCAGCGAGATGCCGAAGAGGATGACCACCGCCAGCGCGCAGATCACCACCATGGTGCGCCGCGTCCGCTCACCGACAGTCGCATAGAGGATGTCGAAGCGGATCTCTTCATAGTCGCGCACGACGAAGGCCGTGCCGAACAGCACCATCCACACCCACATGATGACGCTCAGTTCCTGCGTCCAGCCGATCGGCAGGTTGATGACGTAGCGGAAGACGATCTGGATGATGAAGACCGCGAACATCACCGCCAGCATCGCGGCAAGCAGGTTCTCGGCGCGGGCGTGGAGCCACGCTCCAATACGCTTGAGAGGGTCGGACAACAGGCGGCTCCGTCGGCTGGTGAAAGGGGCGGCGCGCGGCCGCCCCTCGATGCGTGTCAGAGCGCGTTGATCTTGTCGACGATGCCCGGCTCCCAGCTCTTGGCGAGTTCGGACTCGAGATAGAGCTTTTGCGCATTGGCGCGGAAGGCGGCGACGTCGGGCTCATAGATCTTGAGGCCGCCATCGGCGAACTTCTTCAGCAGTTCGGCCTCGCGGGCGACATGCTTGGCCTGGCTGAAGTCGATGGCTGAAGTTGCCGCCGCATCGAACGCCGTCTGCTGCTCGGGCGTCATCGCATCCCAGGCCGTCTTGCTCACCACCAGCAGGTCGTAGCCGACCAGATGCGAGGTCAACACGATCTGCTTCATCACTTCGTAGAACTTCATGTTCTCGACGTTGGGCAGCGGATTGTCCTGCCCGTCGATCGCGCCGGTCTGGAGGCCGGTATAGACCTCGGCATAGGCCATCGGCGTGGGGTTGGCGCCGAGCGCTGCACCGAGGAACTGCCACGCATCGCCACCCGGCATGCGGAGCTTGATGCCGGCCATGTCGGCGGGCGTCTTGATCTCCTTGTCGACGCGCAGACCCACCTGGCGGATACCGAAATAGGTCGGCCCGAGGATGTGGATGCCGAGCTGGTCTTCGGCCATCTGCTTGTAGTGCGTCCCGAGCTCGCTCGCGAAGAAGGCGCGGAGGTGCGCCACGTCGCGGAACAGATAGCCCGAGGTCAGCACCGACCACGCCGGGATCTGGTTCGAGACGTCCTGCGGCGCGATGTTGCCCATCTCGAGATTGCCGCGCTGCAGCGCCACCAGTTCGGTGCCCTGCTTGAACAGGTTACCGCCATAGTAGGGCTCGAGCGTGAAATCGCCGGCGATGGCGTCGCCGAACTGCTTCATCATCTCGGCGCGGATGTCCTGTTCCGAGAACACGGCCGAAAAACGCAGCACGGGTTTGTCCTGCGCCATCGCGGGCAGCGACAGCGCGGTGGTCAGAAGCGTCGCGCCAATCAGCAGGGCACGGCGGGTGAATGATAGGGTCATTGGGTCTCCTCCCTTGGACCGGTTGCCGGACCCGCCTTCGGGCCCGCTCTCATCGACCGTCGAGCCGGGCTCGCGGTCGTTCTGTACGAAATGGTTCGTTCAGCGCGAGGGCAGAATTCGCCCTCTGGATTGAACTTTGTAGCCAGCCTTTCACGGGTGCGTTTTACCCGTCAATCCCCCCATCGTGCCGTTGTCGGGCGAGCCCTTGAATGCGATGTCATCACGCCGCCGCCCTGAAGTGATCGATCATGCGGTCGCGGTCGGGTGCGATGCCGGTAAACAGCTCGAACGCCTTCACCGCCTGATAGACCGCCATTCCAGTTCCCGCCATGGTGCGGCAGCCGAGGTCGCGGGCGAGCTTGAGCAGTTCGGTGTCGGCGGGAAAGTAGACGATATCGGCCACCCAATGGCGCGGCTCCAGCAGCTCGCGCCGTAGCGGCAGCCCCGGATACTTCGTCATGCCCATCGGCGTCGTGTTGACGATCCCGTCGGCCGCCGCGATCGACGCGTCGGCGCTGCCCACGGCGACGCGCGGCCCGAACCGTTCGGTCAGCCGCTGCGCCAGCCCATTCGCTTTTGCTGTGTCGAGATCGCTGAGAATGAGCTGGCCGCTCTGCTGCGCCAGCAGTGCATGCGCCACGGCAGCCCCGGCGCCACCAGCCCCGAACTGCAGCACGCGTTCGCTGCGCACGCCGCCCAGCGTCTCGCGAAAACTCTCGGCAAAACCCCAGCTGTCGGTGTTGTGCCCGATGGCTCGCGCGCCCAGCAGCACCGTATTGACCGCGCCGATCGCCGCCGCCTCCGGCGACAGATCGTCGAGATGGGCGATCACCGCCTGCTTGAACGGATGGGTGACGTTGAATCCCGCGAACCCCGCCTCGCGCGCCGCCGCAATGACCGTACCGAGTTCGGCATCATCAAGCCCCAGCTGATCGAAATCGAGCAACACATAGGCGTAGCTCAGCCCCATGCGCGCGCCCTCGCGCTCATGCATGGCCGGCGATTTGGACGATCCGATACCGCGGCCGACAAGGCCGACGAGATAGGTGGGCGAGGCCGCGGCAAGGACTGACCCGAGCCTTGCAGCCACTGCGACGCGGAGCTTCTGCCCGACCGTCGAACTCACCCGATCCTCCCTCAGAACTGCTTTCCCCGTTGATCGAGGAGTGTGCAGCCTTGTCATTCCGTGCGCCGACCAGATAATGGGCCGGCGCGGACCAGGACAAAATGTACGAACTGGTTAGTTTAGTCAACCGGCGTCGGTGGACGGCAAGGATAGTGACGGCAAATGGCGACGAGCAAGACAGTGCGGACCAAGGCTGGACGGGAGGCTCCCGCCCGCACGCAGGACCCCGAGGGCACGCGGCAGAACATCATCGAGATCGCCTCCGAGGAGTTCGCGCTCAATGGCCTCAGCGGTGCGCGCATCGATGAGATCGCCGCCCGCACCCGCTCGAGCAAGCGCATGATCTACTACTATTTCGGCGACAAGGAGGGCCTCTACCTCAGTGCCCTCGAGAACGCCTATCGCACCGTGCGCGACGGTGAGAGCAAGCTCGACGTCGCCGATCTGTCGCCGCTCGACGCGCTCAGACAACTCGTCGAATTCACCTTCGACCACCACCACAAGCACGAAGCCTTCATCCGCATGGTGATGATCGAGAACATCCACCACGGCGAATATCTCGAGAAGTCGAAAGCCATCCGCGGCCTCAACGTCACCGCCATCCACACCATCGAGAGCGTCTATGCGCGAGGGGTGAAAGACAAGCTCTTCCGCGACGGCCTCGACCCCCTCGAACTCCACTGGCAGATCAGCGCGCTGTGCTTCTTCAACGTCTCCAACCGCGCCACCTTCGGCAAAATCTTCGCAAGAGACGTCGGCACCCCCAAGGCACAAAAGTCCCTGCGCAAAGCCGTCGTCGACATGGTCCTCCACTACGTCGTGCGCGCCGACAAACTCTAGGCCTCGGTCGGCACTCCTCGCCACGAAGCATGCAGTCGGGAAATCCTCTCCCGCCTGCGGGGGAGGGATACGCCAGACTATTCCGCCTGAGTGGAGCTCATCCCTCCCATCGGGGAGGGGGGACCGGCGAAGCCGGTGGGTGGGGGCCACACCCACCGAAGTCAGACCCATCTTGG
>JBKJTB010000155.1:0-4288 GCA_046594305.1 Devosia sp.
AGCTGCAGCATCAGCGGGAACAAGAACGGCATTGCACCCGTGCCGAGGCGGAAGAAGGTGCCGCCGATCATGGTGGCGCGGAAGATCGGCAGGCGGAACAGCCTGAGGTCGAGCAGCGGGTATTCGGTGCGGCGGTAGTGCCAGAAATAGATCGCGGCCGACAGCGTGCCGCCGATGAGCGCGGCGACCCCGAAGTTGACGGGCAGCGCCGGCAGCGTCACCACCGAGATGCCGAACACCCAGCCGGCGAAGGCGGTGCCGGCGAGGAAGAAGCCCGGAAAATCCATCTTGCGCGGTGCGTTGCGATGCCAGTCAGGGAGGAAGATGCCGACCAGCACGATGCCGATGAGGCCGATCGGCACGTTGATGAGAAAGATCCAGTGCCAGCTGGCATAAGTGGTGATGAAGCCGCCGACCGGCGGGCCGACGATCGGGCCGACGAGGCCGGGGATCGAGAGCCACGCCATGGCGTCGACGAGCTGGTTGCGCGGCGTGGCGCGCACCAGCACCAGCCGCGCGATCGGCGTCATCATGGCGCCGCCCATGCCCTGCAGGAAGCGCGAGAGCACGAAGGTGAGGAGCGAGTTGGAGAAGGCGCAGCAGACCGAGCCGAGCATGAACACGACAATGGCGACGCGGAAGACGTTGCGCGCGCCGAAACGGTCCGCCATCCAGCTCGACAGCGGGATGAAGATGGCGAGTGCCACGAGATAGGCGGTGAGCGCGAGCTTGAGCGCCACGGGCTCGGTGCCGATGTCGCGTGCGATTTCGGCCAGCGAGGTGGCGATGACGGTCGAGTCCATGTTCTCCATGAACAGGGCGACGGCGAGGATCAGCGGGACGATGCGGGCGTTCATCAGGCGGCGATGTCGGTTTTGAGGGGCAGGGGCCTTGGGCGATGGCCGGAGACGTCGTTGCCGGCGTCGGGGGGCAGGCGCCAGAAGAACAGGGTACTGATCGCGGCGATGCCGGCGACGACGAACCAGGCGATGTGGAAGTCCGCGAGGGTGGGCGTGCCGCCATGCAACTGCGACATGAACTCGAGCACGCCGCCCGCCACGGCCACGCCGAGGGCGATCGAGATCTGCTGGGTGACGGCGGAAACGACGGTGGCCTGGCTCGCCTCGGTCTCATCGATGTCGGCGTAGCCGAACACATTGACGCCGGTGAAGAAGAACGACCGGCTGACGCCGCCGAGGAACAGGCAGAACATCAGCAGCAAATGCGGCGTCTCCGGCGTGAACCAGCCGTTGATGCCGACGAACACGGTGCCGAGGAGGGCGGTGGCGGTGAGCATGCGCGGAAAGCCGAAGCGGGCAAACAGCCGCTCGGCGAGCACCTTGCTGACGATGGCGCCGAAGGCCGACACGAAAGTTGTCATGCCGGATTCGAAAGGCGTCAGGCCGAAGGTCAATTGCAGCATCAGCGGCATCAGGAAGGGGAACGCGCCGATGCCGATGCGAAAGAAGATGCTGCCGACAACGGTCGTGCGAAAATACCGCCGTCGGAACAGTTTTGGATCGAGCAGCGGGAACTCGGCGCGCCGTGCGTGGGCCGCATAGATCAGCGCCGCGACGGCGCCCACGGCGATGGCGATGTAGCCGGCGGCAACGGGAATCGCCGGCAGGCTGATGACCGAGAGGCCGAAGATGATGCCGGAGAAGGCAATCGAGGTGCAGAGGAAGCCGAACAGATCGATCGGCCGCGGCGTGCGCGGCTCGGTCTTGGGCAGGAACTTCGTCGCCGCGATGATGCCGATCAGGCCGATGGGGACGTTGATCCAGAAGATCCAGTGCCAGCTGAGATAGGTGGTGAGGAAGCCGCCGACCGGCGGGCCGGTGAGGGGGCCGATCAGCGCCGGAACCGACAGCCATGAGGTCGCGGCGACGAGTTCGTTGCGCGGCGTGGCGCGAAGCAGCACGAGCCGGGCGATGGGCGTCATCATCGAGCCGCCGATGCCCTGGAGGAAGCGCGAGCCGACGAAGGTTTCGAGCGAGTGCGAGAAGGCGCAGCAGATCGAGCCGACCATGAAGACGGCGATGGCGGCGCGAAAAACGTTGGTGGAGCCGAAGCGGTCGGCCATCCAGCCCGAGATCGGGATGAAGATGGCAAGCGACACGAAATAGGCCGTCAGCGCCAGTTTGAGCGCGATCGGATTGGTGCCGATGTCGGCGGCGATGGCCGGCAGCGATGTCGCAATCACCGTCGAGTCCATGTTTTCCATGAACAAGGCAACGGCAAGGATGATCGGAACGACGCGGATCAATTCAAATATGAAATGGGGGTGCGCCGAAACGCGGGGTGTGCCGGACCTGCGTAGGCCTCAACGGGCGCGCTGACAATGCCGCAGCGGTCGCCGGCGTTCACAATCCGCCGATTTGCCAAGAAAGCACAGTCGTTAAGCTCAATTCGGACGTGAGTTGCAGGAACAGTAAAATCCGTGTCAAAACGACGCAAACCACCCCTCAGAGTTCCGATGAAAAGCTTCTCGTCCTCCAGTTTCGCCACTGAAAACGTCGTCGCCCTCGAATACGCAGCCGATGCCGTCAAGGAAAACCCCTACGCCCTGTTCACCGATTTCCAGTGGTTCCTGCTGGCCGGCCGCGACACGGTGTTCTTCACCGCCTTCTCGAAGTCGCGCTTCGACGAGGCAGTCCTGCAGGACCTCGTGGCCAAGATGGTGTCGCTCGCGCCGCAGCTGACGCACGGCTTCAAGGGCGCGCGGCCGGGCTATCCGTTCCCGCAGAAGATTCTCGCAGAGATCACGACGGTCGAAGAGGTCGACAGTTTTGAGGGCTATCCGGACAAGTGGCTGTCGAGCAGCCAGGACGTGTTCGACCACCCGGACCTGCCGCTGTTCCGCGTCATGGTGGCCAATCTCAAGAACGGCCCGGACGCCCAAGGGCGCATGTCGATCCTCCAGGTGCGCTCGGCGCACTGCCTGATGGAAGGCTCGGACGCGGCGCTGCTGACGCGCTCGCAGACGGCCAACCACGGCATTCAGTCGGACAAGGGCAACAAGGTCGGCTGGCTGAAGCGCCTGATGGGCGCGCGGCGCGGCTACATGATGGCCTGGATCTATGCGCTGGCCGGCAATCTGATGAATCCGCCAGAGCGGAAACTGCATTTCCGCACGCTGGCCATTCCGCGCCAGCGCGTCCGCGCACTCGCCAACAAGATCGGCGTGCGCCAGCGCTCGCTGTATTTCGCGCTCGTCACCTTCGCGCTGCACTCCGAGAAGGACCGGCGGGCGAAGGAGAAGTTCATCACCGCCGCCTACACGATGCTCGACACCAAGCGGACAGCATCGGACGACGACTTCTTCCGCGTGCGCGCGCTTGAAGCCAAGTTTCCGTTCACCAGCGACTTCGTCAGCTACGCCAAGGCCGTGGACGCCGAGATGGAAGCGAGCGAGAGCACGGACAAATCCAAGTTCCAGCTCACCATCCTGGCCATGATGGGGGCGCTGCGCAGCCTCAGCCGCAGCTTCCCGTGGATGATCAACGACAAGGTATGGCGCCTGCAGGGCGCGACCGCCGACATGGTGCTGACGCTGGTGCCGCCGCATCGCACCATGGGGCCGCTGACCGACTGGATGATCGAACCGATCTATTGCGGCGCCTTCCACCAGTCGACCAACATCAGCACCTTCTGCCCCGGCCGCGATTACATGACCGTCAGCTTCGTCGTCGAAGAGCGGCACATCGAAAGCATCGACCGGATCGAGAAGCTGATCGCGGATATGGAGACGCTTTAGGCGACCACTGCAGGGCCCTGGCCGACCCGGCGGGCGAGCATGACACGCCAATTGCCCTCATCGTCGGTCGCCTCGCGCTGCCATTCAGGGCGCAATCCAGCCTTCTCGAGCTTTTCGCGAAACGCCTCGAGTGGCCAGAGCGTGGTGTGATAATCGCCGGATTTGGCGTGCTCCGTCAGCGTCTCGTCGCCTTCCTGGAACGTCAGCAGCAACGGGGCGCCGACGCGCAAGGTCTGCGCGAGCTTTGAGAGGACGCCCTCGAGCAGGTCGCCGTCGATGTGCTGAAGAACGTAGAGGATGAGGGCGCCATCGTAAGGCCCTCCGAGCTCATCGGCGATGACATTGACCAGCTCGACCGATTTGCCGCGCTCGCGCTGCACCGCAATGAAGCCGTCGGACGCGTCCGTGCGGCGGACGGAAATGCCTGAAGCTTCAAGATAATCGGCGTCCCAGCCGGGGCCCGATCCGATTTCGAGGACAGTGGCGCCGTGAGGCAGGGCCAGCAAAAACCGGTCCAGCATCTGCCGGCCG
>JBKJTB010000173.1:0-3592 GCA_046594305.1 Devosia sp.
CCGACGCCGCACTGTTCAGGATCAGCAACACCGGCATCGTGACCTTCAAGGCCGCGCCGGACTTCGAGACGCCCAAGGATGCCGGGCTGAACAACATCTACAACGTCGTCGTCGTCGCCTCCGACGGCAGCCTGAGCGACACGCAGGCGCTGACGCTCACCGTCACCAACCTCAAGGGCAACACCACAAACGGCACCGCCGCCACCAACACCATCAACCTGACCAGCAAAGCCCCTGGCGGCAAAGTCGCCACCAATGAAGAAGACAAGATCGACGGCAAGGCCGGCGACGACAAGCTCAGCGGCGCCGGCGGCAACGACACCCTGATCGGCGGAAGCGGCAAGGACACGCTCGATGGCGGCGCGGGTGCCGACAAGTTCCTGTTCAACGCCAAACTCGTCCCGACCAATGTCGACACCATCAAGTCGTTCACGCACGACACCGACCTGATCCAGCTCGAGCGCGACATCTTCAGCAAGATCGGCCCGTCGCTGGCGTCCAACGAGTTCTACGCCAAGGCCGGCGCCACCAGCGCGCACGATGCCAACGACCGCATCATCTACGACAAGGCCACCGGCAAGCTCTACTACGACGACGACGGCAAGAACGGCCACGCCGCCATCCACTTCGCCACCCTCAGCAACAAGCCGGCGACGCTCGACCATGGCGATTTCAGCATCGTCTGATCCGGCGGCACGCCGGCAGTGCTAGATCATCGTTCCAGGTCGAACGATCGTGCGGCAGTGGGCGTCTCGCCAAAACGGCGGCGGAAGCACCGGTTGAAATAGGCCACCGTGCCGAAACCGCATTCATAGGCAATCTGGCTCACGCGCAGCGGCGTGCCGCTCGCCAGCATCGCGAGCGCCCGCTGCAGTCTCAGTTCCAGCACGCGCTCTGAAAAGCTCACCCCGGTTTCGTGCAGCAGATCCTGCACCGTGCGCTCGGCCAGCCCGAGCGGCGCGCCGGCCGCGCGGGCTGCGAACCCGGGCTCGCAGAAATGTCGATCGATCTCGCCGAGCACCGCCCTCAGCCGCGCCGCCCGCAGACCACCCAGCCGCGCCAGTTCGGCCTCATCGCGCCGCGCCCCGAGCAGCAGCACCATCAGATCGTGGGCATGGCCGGCGGCCATGCCCGCAAGCCCGTCCATCCAGTTCTCCTCGGCCGAAAGAAGCAACCGTGCATAGCCGGCAATGAACCCCAGCTCCGGCGCTGCATCGAGCCGCCATGAGCGGTCCAGCAGGCGATCGGGATCGGCGATCCGCCGCGCGATCGCCGCCCGCGGCAGCGCAAGCTGGATATGGCCGATGGAGTCGAGCTCAAAATCGCCGGCCAGATCGTTGGGCGCGAGGTAGGCGTCGCCGGCGCCATAGACGCGCGCCTCGCGCCCCCTGAGCTGCACTGTCACCTGTCCCTCGGTGACGATGAACAGCGTCAAATCGTCGTTGCCGCCCGCGATGTGCCGGGATGTACGCGACACCGCACAAGCCGAATTGGCGATCTGCCCGAGGGCGAGACCGGGCAACGCCAGAGCCGACATTCGGGATCGGAACGGCCCCTCGCCGCGCGGCTCGATGCCGATACTGGCAAAGCTGGCATAGGCGGCACGGGCGGCTTCGGCGCGCTCCGTGGCTGCAAAGTCGTCGGTCGAGAAGCTCAGAAGCGGCACAACCACCCCCTTCCCGCCTCAGCGGGACCGTCAGGATAGAAACTGCCCTCCCCGGCGGCCAGCGTCAATCCGCGCCGCCGGCCAAGCATTTGCGCCATTGATCAAGTCTTGATCGTGGGGAGGCCACGGCCGCGCTCCTAGACTCCGCCCACGCGAGACCTCGGAGCCCTTCCATGCCCATCACTGTCATTTCAACCGACAATCTGGCGACCACGACGAACATAAACGGCGACACCGTGGTCAACGCCACCCTGTCGGCGACCACCGCGGTATCGGTCGGGGTCAGCTCAACGCTGATCGTCAACGGCTCCATCATCGGCTTCGGAAGCAACAATCTGGGCATCGGGACCGCCCAGGAACTTCGGCTGATAAATCACGGCACGATTTCGGGCGACACGGCCATCGCCTTCAACCGCGGGATCAACGTGTCGTTCATCGGCATCGACCGTAACGTCGTCATCAACGACGGCCTCATCTTCGCCGACGGCGCGGGCCACGGCGCCATCGAGGACAATCTCAACATCATCGGCTCATTCACCGACGAGGAGATCTACAACACCGGCCAGATCATCGGCGAGACCGCGCTGATGCTGGGCAGCGGCAACAATCTCGTCGACAACCAGGGCATCATCACCGGCACTGGTACATTCGCCGGTGCCATCGCCATAACCGCCGGCAACAATGACGATCTCGTTCGCAACTCCGGCACCGTCGATGGCGACATCACGCTCGGTAGCGGCACCAACTCGGTCGAGAACGGCGGCACCATCAATGGCGCCGTCACCACAGGAGACGGCGTCGACACCTTCCTCAACACCGGCAAGCTGCGCGGCAATGTGAACCTCGGCGAGGGCAATGGCAGCTTCCGCAACACCGCCCTGGTCGATGGCACCGTCACGATGGGTGGCCACGACGACATCTTCGTCAATATCGGGACGGTCCGCGGCAACGTAAATCTGGGCGTCGGGGTCAACACGTTCGAGAATTCGGGGATCCTCGAAGGGTCGGTTACCGCCGGCAATTTCGGCTTCGATTTCTTCGCCAATTCCGGCCGCATCCGCGGCTCCATCAGCTTCGGCAACGGCTTTGCGGAATTCCAGAACGATGGCGTGGTCGAGGCCGGCGTGGCGTTCGGCACGGGCTCACACAGCCTTCGCAATGCCGGCGCCATTCTGTTCGGCGTCAATATGGGCAGCGGGCCGGGCAGCGTCGTCAATTCCGGGACCATCGACAGCGGCGGCTTTCCCACCGCGCTGACCTTTGGCGCCGATGCCGACAGCCTCGACAACAGCGGCAAGATCGACGGCGACGTCAGCCTGGGCGCAGGAACCAACACCCTCACCAACACCGGCCTGATCGAAGGCTCCGTGTTCGGCGGGGCCGACAACGACGCGCTGGAAAACCGCGGAACCATCGAGCACTTCATCAGCCTGGGCAATGGGCGGAACACCGTCGACAACTCAGGATTGCTCGTCAGCAACATCAGCGCCGGCAGCGGCGACGACCTCTTTGTCAATTCGGGGACCATCGGGGGCGATCCCGATACGGGCGACGGCGCCGATATCTTCATCAACTATGGGATGCTCATCGGCATCCCCCGCCTCGGCGACGGCGCCGACAGCTTCTTCAATGCCGGCACGGCCATGAGTGAGATCCAGCTTGGCGCCGGCCATGACGTCTACCTCGCGTTCCGCAATGGCACTGCCGGAAACGTCTCTGGCGAGGAGGGCAACGATACGCTCACCGGCGGTCAGGGCATCGATTTACTCTTTGGCGGCACTGGCAACGACAGCCTCGGTGGCGCCGGCAATAGCGACAGCCTGTCCGGCGGCGCTGGTCTCGACACGCTCGTTGGCGGATTGGGTGCCGACGTCCTCGACGGCGGCGCCAACATCGACACCGCAAGCTACGAGACGGCAACCAGCG
>JBKJTB010000231.1:0-13257 GCA_046594305.1 Devosia sp.
TGCGCCGCGTCCGCAACGTCAAGCCGCTCTGGTCGCGCTTCGGCACGCTGCTCGGGGTGGCCCTCGGCGGCGTCGACATGTGGGCCAACAGCCTGTTCCGGTTTTCCCCGTTCGGCGCGCTGCGCCACACCAAAGCCGACGCCGACTCGCTCTGGCCTAAATCGACCGTCCCCGAAAAGACCTATCCGCGCCCCGACGGCCGGACCACCTTCGACCGCGCCTCCTCGGTGTTTCTCGCCAACATCGCCCACGACGAAGACCAGCCGGTGCATCTGAAGCTGGCCGATCCGGCCGTGCCGATCCGCAACAACCTCCCGCTCTACGGCGAACCGGCGCCGCTCTATTGCCCCGCCGGCGTCTACGAAGTGGCGATTGCGGGGGGCGAGCCCGTGTTCCGCATCCATCCCGCCAACTGCGTCCACTGCAAGACCTGCGACATCAAGGACCCGGCCCGCAACATCACCTGGGTGCCGCCCGAGGGCGGCTCGGGGCCGAATTACGTGGGGATGTAGCGGGGACGTGGGGACCGGCCCGTCGGCAGTTACACAACCTCGCCAAGTGCCGCCCAGTCGCCGTTCTGCAATCGGGCCAAGACCGGCGTAAGGTCGGGCCGCTTTTCGATCAACTCCCCGGCCAGCGCACCGGTGCCCGGTGGTCCTACAAAGACCGCCCCGGCGAGCCGCCCGCCCGTGACCACCAGCAGCCGGTGCTGTTCATCCGTCTCGCTCGGATCGACGAGCGCCACGTGCGCGGCGCCAGTCGCCTCCGTCTGGCCGAAGCTCTTTACGTCGATGCCATCCATCTTGAGGCTGACGGTGGTGTTGGGCTGAGTATAGCTCGCCTCCTGCCCGAACAGCGACAACGCCGCCACGCGGGCCTGGGCGGTGCTCACCGCCCATAATCCGCTCACCGAGCCGGGCAGTTCGGCGACGTCGCCGGCAGCGAAGATGTCGGGGTCGGAGGTCCGCATGCTGCGATCGACGATGACACCCTTGCCGACCTTGAGGCCCGCCCGCTGCGCGATATCGATGTTGGGCTGGATCCCGGCGCAGGCGATGACAATGTCGGCATCGATCCTCTCGCCATCTTCGAGTTCGATGCCCGTGACACGGTCGACGCCAATGCACCGCGACGTCTTCGCCTTGGTTCGCACGACAATGCCCAGTCCCTCGACGTACCGGCGGAGGATCGCGCTTCCCTTGTCGTCGAGCTGGCGGTCCATCAGGCGCGCGCCGCGATGCAGGATGGTGACATCGAGGTTGAGCCGGCGCAGCGCGTCGGCTGCCTCGATTCCCAGCACCCCCCCGCCGATGACGACGGCACTGCGGCAGTTCTTTTCCTGCCGCCACGATCGGACCTCCATGGCGCCCTGCGCCTCGCGCAACACGAAGCAGCCGGGCAGGTCCTTGCCGGGCAATTCGGGCATCACGGCGCTGCTTCCCTGGGCCAGCAGGAGCTTGTCGTAGGCGAGCCGTTCGCTGGTCCCGAGCACCACCTCGTGCGTGTCGCGCTCGATCGAGACGACGCTCGTGTTCAGCCACAGGCGGATCTGCTTCTTGTCGTGCCAGTCCGGCGGCATCAGGGCCATGCCGCTCATTGCGGCGCGCCCGTAGAGCAGCCGGCCGATGGCCATGCGGTTGTAGAAGTGCTCCTTCTCGCGCGCCACCATGCTGATCTCGCACGAGGGCGAAAGGCGCCGGATCTCGTCGGCTGCCGTCATGCCCGCCGCACCGTTGCCGATGATCACTACGCGGTGGACTTCGGCCGCTTCGCCGAGGTCGATTTCGGGGAGCTTCGCCGCCGGTTCGGGCAGGGACCGCGGGTCGATCTTGCTGTCGATGACGACCCCGCCCCTAGTGGCGCGGCAGACGCATGCCATCCGGGCACGCCCTTCGAGGCCAAGCCGCTGCAACGTCTCCAGTTCCGTCGCCGACGGCTCGCTCAGGCAGTCGTGTCCGTCGATAATGGCAACCGGATCGGCGCCGCACATGCCCATCCGGCAGCCGTAGTCGATCTTGATACCCGCCGATTCCATGCCGTCGAGCAATGACCGCTTGGGGTTCGCCGCGAAGTTGCGATCGACGCCGCGATCGACCACCAGGTCGCCCAGATTGCTGCGCGCTCCCGCGTCCTGCAGTGGGCCGACCTGGACGCCCACGGTCGGTTCTGTCGGGGCGTTGAGCTTGCGGAACAGCGTCTCGGCGACGAGGCCGATCTGCGTGACCCGCCCCGCCGCAACCAGTGCCGCCGCAAAGAAGACGTAGGCCAGGGGACCAGGGAATCCGAGGCCCGTGTACCGCGTGATCGAGGTAGTGACGATCGGCGAGGCGAACCAGTAGAAAATCACCATGGCGCCCATCGAAAAGAACAGGCCGGCTTTGTACCGGCTGATCCGCAGGATGCGGGTGAACGCCATGAACACGCCCAGCGTGATCGCCATCCAGGCGCCCATGTAGAGAAAATACGGCAGCAGGCCGCCGATCGACGGGGGCGTCGCCGTATAAAAACCGATGGCGAGTCCCGGCAGCCCTGCCGCGAACAGCTCCCGATGACCCGCATACCAGGGGTCCGAATCCGCCAGGTCGCTGTGCATGGCCGCCCGTGGATTGAAATCGTAGCAGTTCTTCTGGCAGCCGACGCAGCTTTGGCAGTAGCCGTTCTTGACCAGTACGATCGGCGCCTGCCCATAGGCCTTCTGGATCGGGGCGAGTGGGCAGAGCGTCCCGCACCAGCCGCTGCGGCCCTTGAAGACCACGCCGCCGGCAAAGGCGAGGAACAGCGCGCCGCACATCAGCGACAGCACGGCTTCCGGCTCGGAGTTGAAGACGACGTGGCGAAGGGTGACGACGAAGAAGAAGACCAGCGTCGAGACGAGGTACGCGACGTTCTTGGCCCATGGCGGCAGGGTGCGGGCGAGTCCGAAGCCGAAGGTCCTCGGCAGCTGGTTGACGAGCGCCATCGGGCAGACTTGCCGCCAGACGCCGGGAATGACCGCAAAGACCAGCGGAAGTGAGGGGATGATCAGCTTCCAGAACAGGTCGAGCCCGAGTGCCGGCTGCATGGCGAGCACCGCGATGAGGGCGAACGTCACAAGCAGCGTCAGTACGCGCAGTGCCCACCAGATCCATTGCGGCAACCGGGTGGGAATCTCGAGATAGGTTGAAAAGAAGCGCCGCTCGGGCGTCAGCAGCGGGGCGTCGGCGGCCAGCGACATCAGTTCTGACTCCGTTGTGTCGTGCTGCGCAGGCGCAGGGCGAGAACACGTCCCAGATCGATGAGGATGGCTCGTGCCAGCACCGGCTCCCAGCTGCTCAGCCGGTCGAAGGCGTCGCGGGTGAGGCAGACCGCCGTGCCGGCAGTCTGGGCGCGGATTGTCGCGCTGCGCGGCGCCCGGTCGAAGAACGCCACCTCTCCGAACACCGAGCCTTCCGGGATCGTGGTCAAGGTGAGGTCCTTGCCTTTTGCCCTGAGAACGACGTCGACCGAACCCTGCGACAGGACATAAAAGGAGTCGTCGCGGTCGCCCGCGCGAATGATTTCCTGGCCCTCGCGGAAGTGGACGATTTGCGCGTGGGCGAGGATCTTCTTCCACGCCGCGCTGGAAAGACCCTCGAGGAACACGAGATCCGAGGCGGCTTGGCGTTCGGCAGGCGGAGCCCGGCCGGCGTCGGCGTAGTCAAACAGCCCCATCACGCACCTTCGACGCACGTCCACGACCGTTGCCAGTGCGGCGACGGTTCGACGTGCTCTGTCGTAGTCGAAAGTAGTCTTGCCCATCGGGGCTTTGCTCAGCACCGAGCGCTGTCCCCGCCAGATATACTTGCGGTTTCTCAGGTTTTCCGCAAGCCCCACCGCGCGGCCGACGCGGTCGGTGTGTCTGGTTGGCTGCGTGGTCGCTGCGGGCTCGACCGTGCCATCCCTCAAGGTGCGTTCCCCTAACGACCCGCCCCATCACCTCTCCGCGCGTCCCTTGCGGCTCAGTCGCAAAATCGCCAATGTTTCCGCGCTAAACCGCATTGCCTCCCGGAGATCGAACCGCCCGTGAATATCCTTCTGCGCCTCGTCGCCGCCTCCGGGCTTGCGGGTCTCGCTCTGGCGGCGCCGGTCGCCGCGCAGCAATTGCTTCCCAACGCCCACCAGACGGTGACCGGCAGCTATCTCGCCGGCCAGCAGGCGATGGGCGAGTTGCGCACCCCCGAGGCCGCGCAGTTCTTCCGCGAAGCGGCGCTCAACGAATGGGACAACCCCCTGGTGCTCGGCCGCGCTTTCATAGCCTACGCCGCCGACGGCCAGATCGAAGAGGCCGCCGACGCGGCGCGCCACCTGCTCGAACTCACCCCCGACAACGAGATGGCCCGCCTCGTCATCGCCACCGAGGCGCTGAAGCAGCGCCGCTACGGCGCCGCCATCAAGGACCTCGATAAGCTCGGCTCCGACAGCTTCGAGGGCATCACCGGTGCGATTCTTCGCGCCTGGGCGCTCACCGGCGACGGCAAGATCGACCAGGCCTTCGCCTCGCTCGACAAGATCGCCGACGGCGGCCTCGAGGAGTTCCTGGTCTTCCACCGCGCCATCATGGCCGACGTCGCCGGCCGCAACGGCGCCGCGATCAACTTCATCACCCAGGCGCACGAAGCCGATCCCTACACCGCCGACATCGTCGAGGCCTATGCCCGCATGCTCGGCAATGCCGGCCAGTACGACAAGGCGATCGACGCCATCGTCGGCTTCGAGGCCCAGGGCCTCAACCATCCGGTGATCACCAAGGTCAAGGAAGCGCTGGCGCAGAAGCAGCGCCCGGGCCTCTTTGCCGACAGCGTCCAGGCCGGCGCCGCCGAGATGTTCCACAGCGTCGGCGTCGCCTTCGCCCGCGACGGCACCAACGACGTCTCGATGGTGCTGCTTCGCCTCGGCGCCTACCTCAACCCCAAGAACGACACCATCGCGCTGGTCATCGGCCAGCTCTATGACGGCGCCAACCAGCACGTTCTCGCCAACGCCATCTATGATGCCATCCCGGCGAGCTCGCCGATGAAAGCCATGGCCATCGTCCGCGTCGCCGATAATCTCGACGCCATGGGCGACCGCCCGCAGGCCCTCCGGCGCCTCGGCAACATCGTCACCACCAATCCCACCGACATCGACGCCATCTCGGTGCTCGGCGATCTCTACCGCACCGACAAGCAGTACCAGGCCGCTGCCGACACCTACACCAAGGCGCTGGCGCTCACGGGTGGCACCAGCCCCGGCGACTGGCGCTTCTACTATGTCCGCGGCATCGCCTATGAGCGCTCCGACCAGTTCCCGCTGGCCGAGAAGGACTTCCTGCGCGCCCTCGAACTCAACCCCAACCAGCCGCAGGTTCTCAACTACCTCGGCTATAGCTGGGTCGACAAAGGCATGAACCTCGACCGCGCCCTCGGCATGATCGAAAAGGCCATCGAGGGCTCGCCCAACGACGGCTATATCATCGACAGTCTCGGCTGGGCCTACTACCGCCTCGGCCGCTTCGACGAAGCGGTGACCAAGCTCGAGGAAGCCGCCGTGCTGCGTCCCGTCGACCCCGAGATCAACGACCATCTGGGCGACGCCTATTGGCGCGCCGGCCGCAAGCTCGAGGCACAGTTCCAGTGGAAGGTCGCTTCCGCCATGGACACCGAAGGCAACGTCAAAAAGCGCATCGAGCCAAAGCTCAAGGGCGGGCTCGACGCCGCGCCGGTCACCGAGGATTCGGCACCGGTCGAGGCGGCACCGGGAGATCAGGCCGCGGCCAATTGAGTGATGGCTGAGACCTTCGTCGAGGCCGCGCCCGCCAAGATCAATCTCGCCCTCCACGTCACCGGCCGCCGCACCGACGGTTACCATGCGCTCGAAATGCTCGTCGCCTTCGCCGAAGTCGGCGATGAACTTGAAGCCACCGCAGCACGCAAGGACAGCCTCGCCATCGCCGGCCCGTTCGCAACGGGCCTCGGCAACGGCGAAACCAATCTCGTCCTCCGCGCGCTGACCGCCTTCCGCACCCGCTGGCCCGGCAAACTGCCCGACGGCCTCGCCCTCCGGCTCGCGAAGAATTTGCCGATTGCTGCCGGCCTCGGCGGCGGCTCAGCCGACGCCGCCGCAGCCCTCCGACTGTTCGCCGCGATGGCCGATGTCGGCATCGCCTTCACCGATTTGCTGGAGCTCGCACGCGGCCTCGGCGCCGACGTGCCGATGTGCCTCTACTCGCGCCCCGCCGAAGTGCGCGGCATCGGCGAGATCGTGCTGCCGCTCAAACACTTCCCCGCCTGCCATGTCGTGCTGGTCAACCCGCTCATCCCGGTCGTCACCGCCGACGTGTTCCGCAAGCTCGAGCGCCGCGACAATCCCGGCCTGCCCGACATGAGCGACCCGCTGACCCGCCCCGCCCAGCTCGGCCTCTGGCTCGGCGAAACCCGCAACGATCTAGAGCCCCCCGCCATCGCCATGGTCCCCGTCATCGGCGACCTCATCGCGCGGCTGGGGCAGGCGAGCGGCTGCATCCTGTCGCGCATGTCCGGCTCCGGCGCGACCGTCTTCGGCCTCTTCGGCTCAAGCGCCCAGGCCCATCAGGCCGCTCACGACCTGCGCGAAAAATGGCCCGGCTACTGGGTCGCCGCGGCACCGCTCATCGGCGTGTGACCGGCAGCCGGTCAGTCGGCGTAAGCCACCCAGCCGCGCAAGCTCAGGCCCGCATAGAACAGGCTGACCTTCGCGAAGCCCGCCTCGGCCAGCATCGCCTCTTCTTCCTCCGGCGCCAGTATCGAGAGGCGCGTGCCGATGGCCTGCCGCGAGCTTTCGAGTTGCGCCGGGTCGGTTCCGTCCGGCGCGCCGAAGGCGACATGCCGCGCGATCCACTCCGACCGTTCGGGTTCGGTCTGGGTAAAGCTGATATGCGCGACCACGAGGGGAGCGCCGGGCTTGAGGCGGCGGCGCAGCTGCCGCAGCGTTTCGAGGCGCTGCTCGCGTGCGATGAAATGAAACGTCAGCAGCGACGTGGCAGCATCGAACGGCCCCTCCGGCGCACTCTCGATGGTGCCCTGGTGCAGCCGGACGCGGGCAGCATGCGGCCGCACCGCGTCCTCGGCCTGCCGCAGCATATCGGCAGACGGATCCACGCCGTCGAACGACCAGCCCGGGTGCAACTCGGCGAACGCCTGGAGCTCCAGCCCGCCTCCCGCGCCGAGGACCAGCACGCGGCCCTCCGCCGGCACGCGCTCGGCGAGCAGCATCGAGGTCATCCGATGCAGATCGAAATAGCCGGGCACCTGGCGCGGCGCCCGCTCAGCGTAGCTGCTGACGGCGTGTCCGGAGAATGGGGGTGAACTCATGGCTCACCTTGTCACGCCTCGCCCGGCCGATCCATCACGCCGGATCGCGATCTTGTCCGGGCTAGACGATCGCGAAATCCCCGTGGTCGAGCCCCGGCCTGTTGCTGAGCGTCGCAAACAGCACCGCCGCGTCGCCGCCCTTGCCGTCGGCATCGTAATAGAGGTTGCCCGTCGCCGTGTCGTAGACGATGCGGTCGGTGGCATCGTGCGCCTTGACGGCCCCGTCCTTGGCGTGGAACTCCGCCGCGCTGAGCGCGCTGCCGATGTCGGCGAAGATCTTGTCGTCGAGCCGCAGCGCGTCGACATCGTGCCGGAAGTCCTTGACCACATCGACATTGCCGCTGCCCAGCGCACTGTTGAACACAAAGGCATCGCGTCCGTCGCCGCCCTTCAGCATATCCACCCCGAGGCCGCCGCTGAGCGTGTCGTTGCCGTCGCGTCCGACCAGCAGATCGTCGCCGGAATTGCCCACCAGCCTGTTGGCCAGCGTGTCGCCGCGGACGATGTCGTCGCCGGAGCCACCGGTGACGTGTTCGATATTTCGGAGGGTATCCTCGTCGACGCCGCCGACCTTGAGCATGACGGCGGCCGAGCCGTCGAGGCTCACCGCGATCCCGGCGGATTTCTCGGTGTAGAGCGCGGTGTCAAAACCCTTGCCACCGTTGAGCCCGTCGCGTCCGCCGAGGCCCGTCAGCGTATCGTTGCCGCCATTGCCGCGGATCGTGTCGGCCTCGACGCTGCCGACATGCGCCTGGCCGGCGCCGCCACCATCGATCACGACGCCCGCGACGTCGGTGACCATGACCGTCACCGCCTTGGTGCCCGACAGCCCGCCGCTATCGGTAGCGACCACAGTGAGGTCGTAGACATTGTTGCCGCCCACATCAGCCGGCGCCTCGAAATTCGGTGCGGTCTTGAAGGTGATCACCCCGCTGCTCGAAATGTTGAACAGCCCGGCGTCGGCGCCGGTCAGCGAGAAGGCGAGCGTATTGCCATCGGGATCGCTCGCGCTTGCCGTACCGACCGCCGTGACGTTCTCGGCCACGCTGTAGGGTCCGGTCGAGGTCACGCTGGGCGCATCGTTCTGCGCCGTCACCGCGACGATGATCGTCGTCGGCGTGGTCGATGTCGAATTGAGAAACAGGCGGATCGCGCCGTCTGGCGAAGCGGTGACCAGATCGAGGTCGCCGTCGCGATCGACGTCCTCCAGTTGGGCGGATGAGAAGCGTTCGAGCGCGATCGCCGCGAACGGATTGTTGCCGCCGGTCAGCTCGACGAAGTCGGGCACCTCAGCCGTGCCCTGGTTGCGGAAGTAGCGGACCAGCGCGCCGGTGTTGTCCGCGTTGTCCTGCACCACCGCCATGTCGAGATCGCCGTCGCCGTCGAGATCGCCGAGCGTCGGCCGGAAGTTCTTGTTGCCGGGGGCGATGTCCCACGGCGAGTCGTCCGCATCTACGAGGGTAAAGACCGGGACGGTCGTGCTGCCGTCATTGCGGACATAGCGCACGCCCAGATTCAGCGTCGACAACACGATGTCGATGTCGCCGTCGGCATCGAGGTCGCCCGCTGCGATGGCCCTGGTATTGATCCCGAGCGGGTATGTAGTGCTGCTGCTGGGAAAATCAGGTGCAGTCGTGCTGCCCGTGTTGAACTCGATTTCGATCGCGTTTGAGTTCTCGACGACGTAGTCGAGAACGCCGTCGCCATTGAAATCGGCGAACACTCCGGCCTCCCGCACGCCACCCGCGAAGGCGTGGGCACTCTCGAACTTGACGAACTCGCCTCCGTCGTTCCGCCAGTAGTCGACGTCGCGGTCGACAGAGGAGACAGTGTAGAGGTCGCGATCGCCATCGCCGTCGATATCGGCGAACGCAACGGACGTTTCGCCCGTAGTGGCGTCATTGATGTCGATGTCGTCGAATGGATTTGCGGTTCCGGTAATCTCGGCGAAGCTGGGGGCGCCGCCGTTGCCGACCGGGCCGTCGGGACCGGTCAGGGTAAGGTTCAGTGTACGCTGCGCCGCCGGGGTGTCGGAGACCGTCTGGTACGCCAACTGGTGCAACAGGGTCGCGATGTCGCCGGACTGGGCGCCGCCACCGAACGCGATAACGAGGTCACCCCCCGCGCCACCCGTTGCGACCGCCACCAAGGCGCCGTTGAGCTTGATAAGCCCGTTGGCAAAGCTGAAGCCGGTTGTCGGCTCGAACCCGAGGCGGTCGTCGGCCAACAGGCCCGCGATGGTGAGGATGAAGCCTGAGGCGCTGGGCGCGAAGAGATTGAGGTCGAGTTCGCCGCCGATATTCTGCAGGCCGCCATTCTCGCTGACGGTCAGGGTCTGTCCGGCTTGCGGAAAACTGTAAGTCGCCAATTCTCTCTCCCAGGATGCAACGGCCGGGGAACTGTTGATTTGCCCCCTCCGAGGGCTGGCTGATACTGACCATCACGGGCGCGCGCACGCGACCTCACTGAATTTGAGACGATCCGGCATAATTTGGGCCACCAGGACATTTGAGGAGCCGCCTTCGCTGCGCGACACGTCCAACAAGATCCCGCAGTTGAGCTTCGACGCGGCGACGCTGCCGACCGATCAACAGTTCGCCGCCTGGGCCAAATTCGCGCCGATGTACGACGTCTCGACGCCGTCCCCGGAACTCGGCTTCCTGTCGGACTCATCGGCCTGGCAGTTCGGCGATCTGTTGATCCACCGCAGCGTGCTCGGTCCGGTCACCATGCGGCGCACCGCTGAACGCATCCGTGCCGACAACATCGATCACTACTGCGCGCTCCTGATGCTCGCGGGCCGCTGGCAGGGCGACCTCGATGGCCGCACCATCGATATGGGCACCGGTGACATCTGCCTGATGGATCTGAGCCGTCCCTCCGACTGCACCGCATTCGGCACCGACGCCATTTCCCTGCTCATCCCGCGGGTGGTGCTTGATGACGCCGTCGCGCCGTTCGATCTGCACGGCCTCGTCCTCAATACCGGGCCGGGTGCCTTGCTCTCCGACTACCTCACCTCGCTGGTGCGCCGGCTGCCCGATCTCGACACCACCGACGCCGCGCCGGTGGCGCAGGCGACGCGCGATCTTTTCGCGGGTGTCCTGCGAGCCGTCCGCCTGAAGTTGAGCCAGCCCGCAAGCTCCGCCGTCCTCGCCAGAGCCAAGCGCTACATCGCCCTCAACCTCGCGACCGATCTGTCGCTGGCGACGCTTTGCGCCGCGCTGGGCACCACCAGGTCGACGCTCTCCCGCGCCTTCGCCCCGCTCGGTGGCGTCGCGGCGCTCGTCCAGGCCCGGCGGCTTGCAAAAGTTCATGCCGTGCTGAGCCGCCCCGACGAGCACCGGACGATCGCCGAGATCGCCCACGCGGCCGGCTTCACAGGCATCGCTTCATTCTATCGGGTGTTTCACAAGGCCTACGGCTACACCGCGGGGGCGCTGCGCGCCCAGAACGCGCTCCCCCAACCGGCCGCAAAACCGCTCGGCGATGCGAACGAAGCCTATCTGTCGTGGGACGAACGCCTGCGCTAACCGGCTGCAGCGCGTTAGCCGGCCTAGTACGCCCGGCTCACATAGAACTCGGCGATGTCGGAGAGGATCGTCTTCATCTCCGACTCCGGCAGCGGCGCGAGCGCTGCACGGGCGCGCCGGACGTGCTCATGCGCGTGCTCGACCGTGCGACCCAGCGCATTGTGGCGGTTCATGATGGCGACGATCTGCGCCATCGCACTCTCGCTCGCATCGGGCTTCCCCAGCGCGGCCGTGATGATCTCGCGCTCGGCCGGGTTGGCGTCGGCGAGCGCGAGGATCACCGGCAGTGTCATCTTGCCTTCGCGCAGATCATCGCCCGTGTTCTTGCCCATCGCGCCGCTCTCGCCGCGATAGTCCAGCACGTCGTCGACCAGCTGGAAGGCGAGCCCCAGTTCGAGCCCATAGTCGCGCATCGCGGTACGACCCGCTTCGTCGGCGCCGCCCGCCATGGCGCCCACTTCCGCCGCCGCCTGGAACAGCGTTGCAGTCTTGGCGTGGATCACCTGGCCGTAATCGTCGGACGTCGCGGCAAGGTCGCCGGCCTTTGACAGCTGGAACACTTCGCCCTCGGCGATCACCGTCGCGGCCTTGGCAAGGACGCCCAGCGCATCGAGCTTGCCGGTCTCGACCATCATCAGGAACGCCTGGCCCAGCAGAAAATCGCCCACCAGCACGCTCGCCTGGTTGCCCCAGATCATGCGCGCCGCCGGCCGGCCGCGCCGCATGTCGCTCTCGTCCACCACATCGTCGTGGAGGAGGGTCGCATTGTGCATGAATTCGACCGCCGCCGCGTAGTTGGTCTGCGCCCCGCTCGGGCGGTCGAACGCCAGTGCTGCGGCCACCGTCAGCATCGGCCTCAGCCGCTTGCCGCCGGCCTCGATCAGATAGCGCGCCAGCTGCGGCACCATCTCAACATGGGACTCGGCGCGGCTCAGGATCAGGGCGTTGACCTTCTCCATTTCGGCATGCGTCGCCACCAGCAGACGGTCGAGCGCACCCAGTCCCGCTTGTTCCTTGGTTGCCGCCGCCGAAATGACCATGTACCGATCTGCCGTTGAGGCCCGCCCGCAAAACCGTATGATCGGCGCGAACCGGCCCAGAAACTCGCGATGTCCCTAGCCCACGCCGCCGAAATTGTAAAACGTCCGGGTGTCACATCTGACGCCTTTCTGGGCGGCCGGCTGACCATCGCCCAGCCCGCCAGGGGATTTCGCGCCGGCCTCGATTCGGTGCTGCTCGGCGCTGCAATCGGCCACATCGACGGCGACCTGCTCGATCTGGGGGCCGGCGTCGGCACCGCCGCGCTGGTTGCACTCGCGGATCATCCGACCCTCCGCGCCACCCTCGTCGAATCCGACGCCGAGACCGCCGCCCTCGCCACCGAGAACATCACCGCCAACGGCTTCGCCTCCCGCGCCAGCGTGCTAATCCTCGACCTCACCGCAACCGGCCGCGTCCGCGCCGCGGCGGGGCTGAAGCCCGATCATTTCGCCTCAATCATCGCCAATCCACCCTTCTTCGAGGCCGGCACTACGCCCGCCCCACGCCGCGCCGCCGCCCGCCACATGTCCCCCGAAGCTCTCGATTCCTGGGTCAAAACCGCCGCATCCCATGCCGCCCCGGGCGGCGAGGTCATCTTCATCCACGTCGCCGACCGGCTCTCGTCGCTGCTGCAAAGCGTCGAGGCCCGCTTCGGCGCCATCACGCTCCTGCCGATCGTCCCGCGCGACGGCGAAGCCGCCCACCGCATTCTGATCCGCGGCATCAAAGGTTCCCGCGCCCCGCTGACCCTCCTCGCCTCCCGCGCCCTCCACACCCCGTCCGGACGCACCTTCCGGCCCGAATTCGAGGCCATCTTCCGCGGCAAGGATCGACTTCACTGGTAATGGCGGGGGTCTCGTCCTACATCACGGCGCGCAGTCGGGGCTCCGCCACCGCGAAGCGGGGGAGGGGGACCATGCGAAGCATGGTGGAGGGGGCGGTCCAGTGAACCAGACTCTCCACCTGACCGAAGGGATTTGAATGCGCGAACCGACCGGCATCATCGGCTGGCTGACAAAACCCTTCCGCAGGGGTGGCCCGGTCATTCCCGTGGTGCGCCTGCACGGCGTCATTGCCGCCGACGCGCGCCCCGGCCGGCTCAACATCGAGACCGTCGCCCCGCTGCTCGATCGCGCCTTCCGCATGGGCGGCAATACCGTCGCCATCATCGTCAATTCGCCCGGCGGCTCCCCGGTGCAGTCGCGCCTTATCGCCAAGCGCATCCGCGACCTCGCTGCCGAGCACGAAAAACACGTGCTGGTGTTCGTCGAGGACGCCGCGGCCTCGGGCGGCTATTTCATCGCCACCGCTGGCGACGAGATCATCGCCGATCCCTC
>JBKJTB010000277.1:0-7832 GCA_046594305.1 Devosia sp.
GATCGTGCAGAAGATCATGGAACTGCATCAGGGCCGCTTCGACCTGTTCAGCAAGCTTCGTTTCGGCACCGAGGTGATTGCCACCTTCCCCCGCGCCCGCGTCATGGATGCGCTGGCGCCGGTGATCGAGCGCGAAGAACGGTTACGGATCTATTCGGAAGCGGACGGCACGCACGGCTAGTCCTTGCCGGAGACTCCGGCGCTCGCGAACGTCGCCATGTGCGTGTGCAAGTGGAGCGCCGTTTTGGCGAGCACCATACCGAGGGCGGCGCCGCTCCCCTCCCCCAGCCGCATGCCGAGATCGAGCAGCGGCGTCACGCCCATGCGCTCGAGGGCTTTTGCGTGCGCACTTTCGGCCGAGACGTGGGCGAAGATGCAGTGCTCGATCGCCTCGGGGTTGACCGCGTGCGCGACGGCCGCTGCGGCGGTGGCGACGAAGCCGTCGACGAACACCGGGATCTTCTGGTGCCGCGCGGCGATCAGCGCCCCGAGCATCGCGGCGATCTCGCGGCCGCCGAGGCGCGCTAGGATGGCGAGAGGATCGGTCAATGCGTCGCGATGGAAGGCGAGCGCGCGATCCACCGCGTCGGCCTTGCGGGTGAGTCCCGCATCATCGACGCCGGTGCCACGACCGACCCAGTCGGCTCCGGTGCCACCGTACAACGCCGCGTAGAGGGCGGCGGCGACAGTTGTGTTGCCGATGCCCATCTCGCCGATGGCGAGGCAGTCCGGCTTGCCGGCGATCGCTTCCATGCCATAGGCGATCGTTGCGGCGCACATCTTGTCGTCCATTGCGGGCGCCAGGGTGATGTCGCCGGTGGGCAGATCGAGCGCCAGCTCGAACACACGCAAATTCAGCTCATGCAGCGCGCAAATCTGGCTGATGGCCGCGCCGCCGGCGGTGAAATTGGCGACCATCTGCGCGGTGACCTCACGCGGAAAGGCCGACACGCCCTGGTCTGTAACGCCGTGATTGGCCGCGAAGATCGCGACCATGGGATTGTCGAGTGTCGGCGGAGATTTGCCCTGCCAGCGGGCGAGCCAGGCGACCAGTTCCTCCATCCGCCCCAGCGAGCCCGGCGGCTTGGTCAACTGGGCGTCGTGCATGCGCACGGCGTCAACTGCCTCCTCGTTGCCCTCCGGAACCAGCAGCAGGAGATCAAGGGTTTCGGCGAAGGGATTGGCGGGCATGGCTTGCCTGAGCGAGGGCGGAATGGGACAAGGCGGCGACTTGTAGTGCAGCGCATGGGAAAAGCAAATTGACCAGCGACGGGCCGCCGGCGCCCCGCCCCACCAACGATAACCGCCATCCCGCGACGCCGTTCAACTTCGGCGAGGACCTGCTGATGGGGGTCCGATTCTATTCGCGCCTGCCCACGGGCAACACCCCGCACCAGCGGCCCAACCTCGACCGCATCGCGCTGACGCTGCCGCTGACCAGCGTCGTCGTCGGCATCCCGCCGGTAGCCCTGCTCCTCCTCCTCGAATGGGCCGGAACGCCGACGTTCTTTGCGGCCGCACTGGCAGTGGCGCTGCTGGTGATCGTCACGGGCGCCATGTCCGAAGACGCGCTGGCCGACGCCGCTGACGGATTGTTCGGCGGCCAAACGATCGAGCGGCGGCTCGAAATCATGAAGGACAGCCGGCACGGGACGTACGGCGTCTGCGCGATCGCTCTGCTGCTCGGCGCCCGGATCGCGGCGGTGGGCTCGGTGACCAGCCCGCTCGAGGCAGCGGCGATCCTCCTCACGGCGCCCCTGATCGGACGCTCGGGCGCCCTGTGGCTTTCGCTCGCGCTCCCCCCCGCCCGCTCGGGAGGTGCAGCAGCGACCGCCGGCCAGGTGAGCCAGCGGAGTTTCCTCATCGGCATGGCGGTCGCCGCAATTGTGAGCTTTGCGACGGCCGGATTCGCCGTGGGCATTCTTGGGCTCGTTGTAGCCTTCGCCATGGGTGCCTTGGCCGCCTGGGGCTGGACCATTGTCTGCCGCCGCCTGATCGGCGGGCAGACCGGCGACCTGATCGGTGCGCTGCAGGCGCTCCTTGAAATCGCCGCGCTCACTGCCTTTATGATCTTCGTATAGGAGGTCACATGCTGTTTGTCGGTGTCGCATTGCTGGTGGCGGTCGGGATCGCGCTGTTGGTCAGCGCCGATGCCGGGTCGTGGCTCGGGCTGACGCAGATGCAGTTCGGCCAGCTTATTCCGCTGGTGATCCTTGCCATCATCTTTGCCGCCGGAGCGTTCTCGCGGCGGCAGCGGTTCAGCACGATCGTCGGCAATTTCGCGATCTGGGCCGGCCTCTTCGTCATGATCCTCGTCGGCTACACCTATCGCGAGGACTTGAAGGATATCGCCGCGCGCGTCGTCGGCGAGTTCTCCCCCACGACGGCGATCGTTGATTCCGAGAACGGAACCGCCAGCTTCCGCCGCGGGCTCGACGGGCATTTCACCGTGGCCTCGACCGTCGACGGCGCCGCGATTCCATTACTGTTCGACACCGGTGCCAGCGCGGTCGTCCTGTCCTACCGCGACGCCGCGCGAGCCGGCATCCCAGTCGAGAGCCTGAGTTTCACCATGCCAGTAATGACGGCGAATGGCACAGGCCGGGCCGCGGTGGTCACCCTCGATCGCATCGAAGTGGGTGGCATTGCCCGCCGCAACGTCCGCGCTTTCGTTGCCGAAGATGGCGCGCTGCAGGGCAGCCTCCTGGGCATGACCTTCCTCGAAACGCTGAGCCGCTACTCGGTCGAGGGCGATCGGCTGGAACTGGCCGACTAAGCGCTTTGTCGACCTTCCCGGCATTGCGTTCGCCATGCCAGGATGGCGGCATTGTCGGAGATCACTATGCCTCAAAGAGACTATGACGAGCCCCTGCTGCGCGAATCCTTTGCCGTTGCCAAACAGGCCCGCGATGGCGGCGACCATCCCTTCGGATCGGTGCTGGCCGACAAGAATGGCAACATCCTGCGGCGGCAGGGCAACGGCTATTCCGCCGAGGGCGGCGACCGGACGGCGCACGCCGAGAAGCTGCTCGCCTCCTGGGCGGCGAAAAATTTGAGCCTTGAGGAGTTGCAGCACGCGACGCTCTACACCTCGGCCGAGCCATGCGCGATGTGCGCGGGCGCCATCTACTGGGCCGGCATCGGCCGCGTGGTGTTCGGCCAGACCGAGCGCGACCTCAAGGCGCAGACCGGCGCGCATGAGGAGAACCCTACGCTCGACCTGCCTTGCCACATTGTGTTCGAGGCTGGACAGCGGCCGACCGAGCTCGTCGGACCGCTGCTGGCCGATGAGGCCGCGCAGCTTCAGGCCGACTTCTGGGACAGCAAGGGCTAGGCGACTTCGAGCGCCGGCTCGACGGCGTCGAGGGCGCGCAGCAGGACGTCCGGCCCCGCACCTCGGCGACACGCGTCGACGCTCAGGATCTGGCGGAACGTCCGCGCCCCCGGCCGCCCGTTGGCAAGCCCAAGCATGTGACGCGTGATGTTGTTGAGCCGGACGCCGCGCGCGAGTTCGTCCTCGGCGTAGTCGGCCATCGCCCGCATGATCGCCGCCAGATCGAAGCGGCGTTCTACATCGCCGAAGAAACGGTGGTCGATTTCCGCCAGCATCGCCGGCTCGTGATAAGCGGCGCGGCCGAGCATGACGCCCGACATGTACTGCAAGTGCTCGGCGGCTGCGTCGAGCGTCTCGATGCCGCCATTAATCGACATCTCGAACGGCGCAACGCGCGCGGCCAGCCGATAGACGCGCGGATAGTCGAGCGGCGGGATGGTGCGGTTCTCTTTCGGCGAAAGCCCCTTCAGCCACGCTTTCCGCGCATGCACGTAAATGTGGGCCGCACCGGCCTCGATCATCAGATCGACGAACCGGTCGAGGCTCTGCTCGGTGTCCTGGTCGTCGATGCCGATGCGGCACTTCACCGTAACCGGCAGATCGGTCGCCCCCCCCATCGCCCGTACCGAGGCGGCAACAAGCTCGGGCTCCGCCATCAGGCACGCCCCGAAGCGGCCCGACTGCACCCGGTCCGACGGGCAGCCGACATTGAGATTGACCTCGTCATAGCCAAACGCGGTGGCGATCCGTGTCGCCTCGGCCAGCTCCGCAGGATCGGACCCACCGAGCTGGACCGCAACCGGATGCTCGACATCGCGGAAGCCGAGCAGCCGCTCACGGTCGCCGTGAACGATCGCCGCGCTCGTGACCATTTCCGTGAACAACAGCGCACGCGCCGTCAGCAGGCGGTGGAGGTACCGGCAATGCCGATCGGTCCAGTCCATCATCGGTGCAATGGAGAACCGTCGGGCCAGGTCCAGCGTTGTGGGTTCGGTGCTCAAGGTCGCAGTACTGTATGGAGTTTTCGTTCGGTTTCAGCGGGGAGATAAGCCAGCTGACGCTTTCTGGCTAGAGCTTGACGCAAGAATGAGCGCGTCGGATAGGTTCCGTCCAAGGCCCCGGCCTCGGTCCCTCCGCAACAAGAGGTCTCGCCCCATGCCCGTATTCTATCACGTTCTCGCCAACAACCTGGTCGCCAACATCACCAATTACACGGTGTGGTTCGCGATCACCTTCTGGGTCTACATCGAGACGCAATCGGTCTTTGCGACAGGCATGATCGCGGGCATCTACCTGATCTTGACCGCCATGTCGGGCATCTGGTTTGGCAGCATCGTCGATCACAACAGCAAGCGGCTGGTGATGCTCGGCTCGAGCGTCGTGTCGCTCATCTTTTATGCCATCGCGTTCGCGGTGCACCAAATGGCGCCTGAGGGCAGCCTGCAGAACGTCGCCAGCGTCTGGCTGTGGT
The DNA here is from genome assembly GCA_046594305.1 of Devosia sp. Taxonomy (GTDB): domain Bacteria; phylum Pseudomonadota; class Alphaproteobacteria; order Rhizobiales; family Devosiaceae; genus Devosia_A. The sequence continues at coordinate 4,806 of JBKJTB010000277.1, forward strand.
CGTTCATCCTGATCGTCATGATGGGCGTCATCGCCGGCAACATCCGCGGCATCGCGCTGGCAACGCTGGTCACGATGCTGATCCCCGAGGATAGGCGCGACAAGGCGAATGGCCTCGTCGGCATGGTCGGCGGCATCGGCTTCCTCACGACCTCGGTCATCAGTGGCTTTCTCGTCGCCTGGGGCGGCATGTTCTATGCGCTGATCTTCGCGCTGGGCCTCACGGCCCTGGTGTTCGTCCACCTGCTGTTCGTCAAACTCGACGAGTCGCGGGCGGCCAAGCAGGCGGCCAACCCCGAAGCGGCCCCCGAGCCGGACGGTCCGAAGCGCGTCGATATCGCCGGGACGATCCGCGTGATCGCCGGCGTGCCCGGACTGTTCGCGCTGATCTTTTTTGCCACCTTCAACAATTTCCTCGGCGGCATCTTCATGGCGCTGCTCGATGCCTATGGCCTGTCGCTGGTCTCGGTGCAGGTCTGGGGCCTCACGTTCGGGTTCCTCTCGACCGCCTTCATCATCAGCGGCATCGTCATAGCGAAAACCGGGCTCGGCAAGAACCCGCTGCGCACCCTGCTGCTGGTGAACGTCATCACCTGGTCGGTGTGCTGCGTGTTCACCATCCAACACTCGTTCTGGCTTCTGGTCGCTGGCTGCTTCATCTGGATGCTGCTCGGGCCCTACGCCGAAGCGGCGGAGCATACGACGCTGCAGAAGGTCGTGCCCTTCGAGCGGCAAGGCCGTGTCTTCGGCTTTGCGCAATCGGTCGAACTCGCCGCCTCCCCGCTCACCGCGTTCCTCATCGGCCCGCTGACCCAGTTCGTCGTCATCCCGTTCATGACCGATGGATGGGGCGCACAGACGATCGGCGGCTGGTTCGGCACGGGACCGGCGCGCGGCATGGCGCTGGTGTTCACGCTGGCCGGCCTGATCGGGCTGATTGTCACGATCCTGGCATTCAACTCGAAATACTACCGCCAGCTCTCGGAAGCCTATGCCAAGGGCGGAGACGACGACGACAGTGGTGGGGCGTCAGCGGCCGTTCCGGCGTAGTGTCCCTATCCGAAAACCGCATGGCTCCAGTGCCATAAGACATTGTTCAAATGGTTGTTCGTCCCGCCCCTGAAGCTTATGTCAGCAGCAGGGGCGAACGACTGGTGAGCACGATGACGAGCAAGCCGAAAATCGTGATTGTCGGAGGCGGCTTTGGCGGCCTCGCGGCGATCAAGGAACTGAAGGGCGTCGACGCGGACATCACGCTGATCGATCGCCGCAACCATCATCTCTTCCAGCCCCTGCTCTACCAGGTTGCGACGACGTCGCTTGGCCCATCCGAGATTGCCTGGCCGATCCGGCAGTTGGTGCATCGGCGCCCGGAGGTCACGACGCTCATGGGCAGCGTGACCGGTATCGACACCGCCGCTAAACTCGTCCGGCTCGAAGGTGGCGCGGCGGTGCCGTTCGACTACCTCATCCTCGCGACCGGTGCCCAGCATGCCTATTTCGGCCATGACGACTGGGAACCCTACGCCCCCGGCCTCAAGACCCTCGAGGACGCAACTGCGATGCGGCGGCGCCTGCTGCTCGCTTTCGAGCGCGCCGAACTTGACACCGATCCCGAGCGGCGCAAGGCGCTGCTGACCTTCGCCATCATCGGCGCCGGGCCGACTGGCGTCGAACTCGCCGGGGCGATCATCGAGCTCGGGCACATCACGCTGCGCGACGACTTCCGCAACATTCGGCCAGGGGAGGCGCGGGTCGTCCTCATCGAAGCGGGTCCGCGGGTGCTTTCCAACTTCAAGCCGGAGATGTCCGCTTATGCCGAGAAGGCCCTGCGCGAACTTGGCGTCGAGGTCCTGCTCAACACGCCGGTGACGGCGGTCGACGCCGGCGGCGTGAGCTTCGCCAGTGGCACGATCAAAGCCGAGACCATCATCTGGGCGGCGGGCGTGCTCGCCTCGCCGGCCGCGAAGTGGCTCGGTGTCGAGGCGGACCGCGCCGGACGCCTGAAGGTCAATCCCGACCTTAGCGTCCCCGGCCATCCCGGCACCTTCGCGGTCGGAGACACCGTGACCATCACCATGCCCGATGGCAAGCCGGTGCCCGGCATCGGTGACGGCGCCAAGCAGGGCGGCCGTCATGCGGCCAAGGTCATCAAGGCGCGTCTGCGTGGCGACGTCAGTGAACTGCCGTACCAATACAAGCACCTGGGCGATATCGCCACCGATCGGCCGGAGCCGGGCGCTGATCGATTTTGGCTGGATCAAGCTCACCGGCTGGGTTGGCTGGTGGACCTGGGGGCTCGCCCACATCTACTTCCTGATCGGGCTCAAGAACCGGATCTTCATCGCGCTCAACTGGCTGTGGATCTATCTCACAGGCTATCGCAGCGCGCGGCTGATCACGCAGGACACGCCGTCGCCCACCGCCGCTAGCGCAGTGCCAGCAAGCGATCCGGCGACAGCAGGAACGGCGGATAAGCGGCCGCCAGATTCGAAAGCGGCATAACCTCCGGTTTCAAGTCGATACCGAGCACGTCGCCCATGAAGGCACGGCGCGCGTTGACGCGTGCCGCGACCTCCGGGTGCTTGTCCCTGAGTTCGGCGCGGCCCCGCTCATCGAGCAGGGCAATGCCGTCCTCGATGTTGGCGCCGTAGTAAGGTGGTCCCGCGGCAGGGATGATGTCGCACTGGATCATCTGCCCCGATTTAAGCGTCTCCTTCGAGCCCGGATAGACCGGCGTGTTCATCCACTCATCGATGTGCAGAAGATGCCCCGGATTGAGGATCAGGTTGAAAAATGGACCACCCAGATGTTTGCGGGCGATCGCATCGAGCGCCCCGCCGGTGACGCCAATGCCGATCGTCGAGTACCACTCGGCGGCGCAGGCGAAGTACGGCATCGCCAGGCGCTCGAGCCAGTCGGGCGCATTGGAAGGCAGTTCCGATGCGTCCTCGACGACCCAGCCAATGCGGCTCGACAAGCCGCCCCAATAACCGACGGCCGTCGTCAGCGGATCGCCGCGCTCGAT
>JBKJTB010000416.1:0-3829 GCA_046594305.1 Devosia sp.
ATCCGCGGCTTCTCCAGCGGATCGCGGGCGCGTCGCTTCGGTCGCGACGCGTCCTACCTCGAAACCTACGCTGACGACATCTGCGTCATCATCCAGATCGAATCCCCGCAGGCCGTCGCCAACATCCCCGCCTATGGCGAGATCGACGGTCTCGACGCCATGCTGATCGGCGCCAACGACCTCGCCGCCAATATGGGCCACCTCGGCAACGCCCGCCATCCGGACGTCGCGTCGACCGTGGAGACCGCCGGGCGCGCTATCATCGCCACCGGAAAGTCCGCCGGTTTCCAGTTCTTCGACGAGCGTGCGGAACATCTGCTCGGCCAGGGTTTTACCCTCGCGGCTGTTGCAGGCGACATCCACACCTTGGCGACAGGCATGAGCGCCGACCTCGCACGGCTTCGCCGCTGATTATTTAGTCATTCGCACCTGGGCCGCGGCTATGCCGTGTCGCGGCGCGCCGCTATACTGGACCGGTATTTGAGCCCTGAGAGGATTACTGCAGCCGTGTCGTCATCTGGGGCTGCTCGTCGCGTTATCTGGAGGGGCAGGTTCGGCCGCCTGAGCGTCATGTGGCGGGATTTTCCCGATTGGTGGCGCGCGCGATCGCAGCGGGCTCGCGGCATGGACCTCCCGCTGCAGCCTTGGCGCTTCGCCCCCACGATTCCCAGCGTCAAAGCGACGGTGCTCGAGAGCGCAGCCCCCGGCCCGGCGCCGCTCGTCGACATCTACGACGCTCCCGGAAAGACTCACGCTCCACTTCCGCGCCAGATGCGCACCGCGGCGTCCTGGTTCTACCAGTTGGAGCCGGTGATCGTGCTTCCCGGCCACATCTTTCTCGATGCCAGCTCCAAGCGGGTTCTGCCTCTCCCGCACATGCGCGGTCCGGAGTTCCAGCACCCGCAGTTGGAACACAAGAATGGCAGGGTGTGGCTGCTGCCCGAATTGAAGAGAACGCAGTTCCAGAAGCTGAACGGGCCCGTTCTCATCGCCGATGCCCCGTTCAAGGGCTATGGCCACGCCCTGCTCGAGGTCGCTCCGCGGCTGCTGTATCTCGACCAATTGCCGCCCGGGACCAGGGTCCTGACGACGCGGAAGGCGACCCAGCCCTACGCGGAAATGTTCGAAGCCATGGGCGTATCGCTCGATCGGGTGTCGACGCTCCGCGGGCCGGCGCTTTGCCGGGAGGCCTACGCCGTCGAGGGACCGGTCGACCTCGCGAACTTCGTTTCGAGGGATGCGTGGCAGGCGTTCGCCCGCATGGGCAAGCTGGCTGATGCGTCAAGCATTGCCACGCACGAGCGCATCTTCGTATCGCGCCGGCGTATCGAGCGGCGGAATCTGCAGAATCAGGATCAGGTCGAGGCGCTGTTCTCCCGCTATGGTTTTGCGATCATTCACCCCGAGACGCTGTCACTGAAGGACCAGGTCAGGCTGTTCGCGAATGCCCGCATGATCGCCGGACCGCGAGGCTCCGGCATGCACAACATCGTCTTCTCCTCGCCAGACACCAGGATGCTGTTGCTGACGCATCGCGACTTCGTCGCCGAGATCGACACGCTGCTGATGCGCAAGGATCACGGCCTTGCCTACGTGATGGGGGACGGTGCCGAAGGCCTGCCTGCGTGGGTTCCCTGGACCGTCGATATCGCCCTTGTCGAGCGCGCCATCACATCTCACTTCGGTCTTTGAGGTCGGTCACTCCGGCGTCCTTGCGCCGCTGTGCGCGACGTGCGGATCGGGCGCTTCGCTCACTTGCGCGATGCCCTCGTCCTTGGCGGCGAGCAGTTTGTTGACGGCGAGTTTTGCGGCTTCCTTGAGGTCGCGCTGGGCCGGACGGTAGTCGGGCGTCGGCACCCAGACGCGCAAGGCCAGTGTCACCGTGGTGGCGCCGAAGGTTGAGACGAAAGCGATCGCCGCCGGGTCGGCCAGCACGCGCTTGTCCTTGCCGGCAACCGCGAGCAGCGCCTTGCGCACGCTGGCGATGTTGGTGGTGTCGGGGATCGCGACGTCGACGTCGACGCGGCGGCGCGGTTCGCGGCTGTGGTTGGTGATCGCGCCGTTCCACAGCTTGTTGTTGTTGGTGAAGACGTAGAGACCGCTGGTCGAGCGCAGCCGCGTGCCGAACAGCCCGATCTCGACGATCTCGCCCTCGACGCCGTCGCCGGTGATGTACTCGCCCACCGCGACGGGTCGGATCCAGGCGAGCATGATGCCCGAGGCGACGTTGGAGAGCGTGTTTTGCAGCGACAGCGCCAGCGCGAGGCTCGCGGCGCCGACGACCGTCAGAATCGAGGCCTGCGGCACGCCGAGGAAGCCCAGCGCCGTGATGATCGCGAAGATGATGATGGCGTAGCGCACCGCCTGCCCGATGAGCGGGGCGATGGTGACGCTGTTGCCGCCGGCGCGCGGGACCCACTCCCGCACCGCCTGATGCGCGAACCTCGCCACGACGAATCCGACGATGAGGGTGGCGATGGCGCCGAGGACCGGCAGGAGCAGGCCGGTCCAGGTTTGCGGGTCGTCGAAGGAGAAGCTGCTGAACATGGCTGAATCCGGCAATTTTAACGCGAACGAGGGGCACAATGCCTAGCATTCGCGAAACTGCCAAGCATTGCTGGACAGGGGCGATTTCGTCTGTTAGTCAGCCGCCCGGATCGGGTGCGTAGCTCAGATGGTAGAGCAGCTGACTCTTAATCAGCGGGTCCACGGTTCGAGTCCGTGCGCACCCACCAAATCCTTCTCAGAGAACCGGGCCTTTGGGCCAGTCATTGGGGACGCGAACCGCTCCGGCGGTTTTTCGTCCTCAGCCCGTGGAAGACCAGGCGATCCGCACGGACGCGCTTGAAGGTCTCACCCGGCCTGAAATGTGCAGAACCGCGCGCGCCGCTACGCTCGCGCTTGGACTGCGGATGGCTTCAAAAATCGGCGATGAATATTCATGCCTGGGCGCTCGATCATCGCGTAGCTTATGAGGGCAAGCGGGATCACGACCGCGAAGGTGACACCGATGGACCCGAGGAGTGCCAGCGTGGTGCTTTTGATGATGGTGTACATCCAGCCATAGACGCCCAGTCGGTTCAGCACCACGACCACGACAGGGTGCCACAAATAGAGGCTGAACGATGCTCTGCCGAGTGCTCTCGTCACGGGGTTTACCAAGAGTACGACGGGCCTGAGGGCGATGCCGAGAATGAGCATGCTCAGCGCCACGGCCCAGAGAGTCCGTATGACGGGCGCCGAGAGTAACGGCCCGACGGCGAAGTAAAGCAAAAGGGCGAGCTGCTGCGAAAATGCAACCATGGCGACGATGGCCACCGAGGATGCCGCAAGGAGCGCGCTGCCGATCAGAAGTCGGTCCGACTCTCTGAAGCGTTCAAGACCGACGAACACGTAAAGGGCAACGATGCCGCCTGCGAAGAACACCAAATGCGCGGCGAGGGAGAATCCTGCGAAACTTGCGAGCACCCCGGTCGCATCCGTGAAGCCGATCCGCCAGAGAGCGGCCAACATGGCGGCGAGCGCGAAGAAGACGCCGGCAGCGAATGTCGACCGTATCTTGAGCGCCAGCAGTGGCATGATTGCATAGAACAGCATCTCGACGCCAATCGACCACGAGGCCCAGACGTAGCCCTCAACGTGCGAAGGGATCAGGTTAAAGATGAACAGTGCCGAAGTGGCGATCTTGTCCAATGGGACGATTGCGCCATACATCGCCCAGAGGAAGGCGATGTAGAACGCCATCATAAAATAGAACAGCGGGGCGATGCGGAGGAAACGCCGGAGGTAGAAGTCGCGGACGTCTTTCCCCGAACGAAGCCGCTCACCA
>JBKJTB010000044.1:0-2570 GCA_046594305.1 Devosia sp.
GACGTTGGCGGTGTCGATGAAATTGACCCCCGCTTCGAGCGCCCGCGCCACAAGCGCGTCGGCGGCCGCCTGATCGAGCGTGCCGATGACGCGCCAGAAGCCGGCGTCGCCGAACGTCATCGTGCCGAGGCAGATCTCGGAGACCAAAAGTCCAGTGCCGCCCAGCGTTTTGTAACGCATCCGCAAAATCCTTCTGTGGGGAAAAGCCGCGGCACGAACGGTCGCGGCGAGAAGGATCGTGACTCCGGCCGGGGGCGGAGGTCAAGGGCAGCTCAGCCCGGAAAGTCCACGTTGCCGCCGCTGCTGGTTTCGAGGTGATCGACCGACGGCTTGCCCCAGACAGTGATGCCAGCACCGCTCGAGGATTCGGCGCTGATGGTCTTGGTGGCCGTGATCTCGATATGCGCGCCGCTCGACGCCTCGGCATCGACGGTTGCGCAGGCGAGGGACTTCGCCTGGACCGACGCGCCCGAAGACGACTCTGCTTGAGCATCGGTGCAGGTGCCGCTGACCTCGAGGCCGGCGCCGCTCGAGGTCTCGAGTCTGTAGCTCTTGCCCACCGCACCGAGCGCCTTGATGTAAGCCCCGCTCGACGCCTCGAGCGTCAACTTGTCGCCGCCGAGGCTGGCGACATCGACGCTGGCACCGGAGCTGGCGAGAACCGTGTCGAGTGCCGGTGCGCCGATGGTCAGAACGATCTTCCGGTCATGGGTATCGAAGAGGCGCCAGAAGCTCCAGTCCACCGAGACACGGAGCACACCGTTGCGAACTTCATACTTGAGGTTGGCGAGGTCCTCGGCGTCGGGAGATTCCGCAACGACGCTCTGCGCGCCGCCAAGAGCAACATGGGCGGTGATGCCCGAGGTGATATCGATGCCGGTGAACGGCGTGACGTCGAGAGTTTTGCTCTCCGCCAGGGCCAAAGTGGGCAGGCTGACAGATGCAGCGGCAAGAGCCGCCAAAAAAAGACGCTTCATGTTCATTCCCCTGTTCTGGCGCGCCCGTATTTGCTCCGCCGAATGAACTGGGAATGAATGCCGATTACTTCAAGAGGTAGTTCACCGTTGTTTCGAGTTGCGCCGGATCGTCGTTCCAGTGGCCATAGTACTCCCAATAGGGACCGGCGAGCGGCAGCGTGGCCTGGCGGCAATAGGTGAGGATCGCGTCGTAGGCTTCGCCGAGACCGGCATATGGTCCGCGATAAAGCGCCGACACGAACCGTCCGGCTGGCGTTGCGGTGCAGGTGAGGTCGGCGTCGCTGGTGAACGGCTCCAGTACCTCGGCGCCGACGTCGATCGGGATGCCGGCGGCCGAGTTCATCAGGTCCTTGCCCGGTTCGTCCCAGTAGACGACGACGTTGTGGCCGGTGCTGACGATGCCGCGCGCCTTCATCAGCTCCCAGACGCCGGAGCCTGCAATCAGCTTGCCGAGCGTCTCCGGCCGCGCCTGCCGCCGCACCGCAGCAATGATGCGCGGCTTGGCGGTGGCAAGGAGGACCTCCCGGATCATGGCTCAGGCGGCCATGGCTTTCTGCAGGTTCGTGTCGATGGCGTCGAGGAAGCCAATTGTCGAAAGCCACTTCTGGTCGGGTCCGACCAGCAGCGCCAGATCCTTGGTCATCAGCCCGGACTCGACGGTGTCGACGCAGACCTTTTCGAGCGTCAGTGCGAAATTCATCAGCGCATCGTTGCCGTCGAGCTTGGCGCGATGCTGCAGGCCGCGCGTCCAGGCGAAGATCGAGGCGATGGAGTTGGTCGAGGTTTCCTTGCCCTGCTGATGCTGGCGGTAGTGGCGGGTGACGGTGCCGTGCGCTGCTTCCGCCTCGACCACCTTGCCGTCGGGCGTCGCCAGCACCGAGGTCATCAGCCCGAGCGAGCCGAAGCCCTGCGCCACGATATCGGACTGCACGTCGCCGTCGTAGTTTTTGCACGCCCACACATAGCCCCCCGACCACTTCAGCGCCGAGGCCACCATGTCGTCGATCAGCCGGTGCTCGTACCAGATCTTCTTGGCCTCGAACTTCGCCTTGTAGTCGGCGTCGAACACCTCCTGGAAGATATCCTTGAAGCGCCCGTCATAGGCCTTTAGAATGGTGTTCTTGGTGCTGAGATAGCACGGCACGCCGCGATTGAGCGCGTAGTTGAGCGAGGCGTGCGCGAAGTCGCGGATCGACTCGTCGAGGTTGTACATGGCGAGCGCCACGCCGGCGCCGGGCGCCTGGTAGACCTCGTGCTCGATGACCTTGCCGTCCTCGCCGGTGAACTTGATGGTCAGCGTGCCCTTCCCCGGGAAGGTGAAGTCGGTGGCCTTGTACTGGTCGCCGAAGGCGTGACGGCCGACGATGATCGGCTGCGTCCAGCCCGGCACCAGCCGCGGCACGTTCTTGCAGATGATCGGCTCGCGGAAGATCACGCCGCCGAGGATGTTGCGGATCGTGCCGTTGGGCGACTTCCACATCTTCTTGAGATGGAATTCCTCGACCCGCTGTTCGTCCGGCGTGATCGTCGCGCACTTGACGCCGACGCCGTACTGCTTGACCGCGTTCGCCGCGTCGATCGTCACCTGATCGC
>JBKJTB010000111.1:0-17495 GCA_046594305.1 Devosia sp.
TACAAGGCCCGCGACCTGTTCGGTATCGATTCCGACATGGTTGTCCGCGGCTATGCCGAACGCACCAGCCATGTGCCCCCGATCGATCCGGACTACCTGTTCGATCGCAACACCACGTTGGCGATCCTGGCCGGTTTTGCCTTCAACCGCCGCGTCATGGTGCAGGGCTATCACGGCACCGGCAAATCGACGCACATCGAGCAGGTCGCGGCGCGCCTCAACTGGCCGCTGGTCCGCGTCAACCTCGACGCCCATGTCAGCCGCATCGATCTCGTCGGCAAGGACGCGATCGTGCTCAAGGACGGCAAGCAGATCACCGAATTCCGCGACGGCATCCTGCCGTGGGCGGTGCAGAACAATATCGCGCTGGTGTTCGACGAATACGACGCCGGCCGCCCCGACGTGATGTTCGTGATCCAGCGCGTCCTCGAAACGCAGGGCCGGCTGACGTTGCTCGACCAGAACCGCGTCATCACCCCGCACCCGGCCTTCCGGCTGTTCGCCACCACCAACACCATCGGCCTCGGCGACACCTCGGGTCTTTATCACGGCACCCAGCAGATCAATCAGGGCCAGATGGACCGCTGGTCGATCGTCACCACCCTCAACTATCTGCCGCATGACAAGGAAGCCGGCATCGTTCTCGCTAAGGCGAAAGCCTACCAGAACGAGAAGGGTCGGAAGATCGTCGGCAACATGGTGCGGCTCGCCGATCTGACGCGCTCGGCCTTCATCAACGGCGATTTGTCGACCGTGATGAGCCCGCGCACCGTCATCACCTGGGCCGAGAATGCCCAGATCTTCGGCGATCTCGGCTTCGCCTTCCGGCTGACCTTCCTCAACAAATGCGACGAACTCGAGCGCCCGGTGGTGGCCGAGTTCTACCAGCGCGTGTTCGGCGAAGATCTGCCGGAAAGCGCCGCCAACCTGGCCGTGACCGCCTGACGCTATGGCCACTGCCCCGCGCAAGCCGAACAAGCCCGACACCACGGCGGTCTTCAAGACCGCCATGGGTGCGGCTGTGCGCGCCATCGCGGGCAAGCCCGAACTCGAAGTCAGCTTCTCGGCCGACCGGCCGCTGCTGACATCAGACAAGGCGCGGCTCGCCAATCTGCCGCGCCTGCCGACCCGCCGCGACATCGCCATCGCCCGCGGACAGGGCGACGCGATGGCGATGCGGCTGGCGAGCCACGATCCCGACATCCACCGCAAGCGCGCACCGGCCGAACCCGAAGCGCGCGCCGCCTTCGACGCGCTGGAGCAGGCGCGCGTCGAGGCACTGGGCTGCATCCGCATGCCGGGCATGGTCGGCAACATCCACGAGATGCTCGACGACCGGCTGTTCCGCTCCAACCTCGCCGAGATCAGCAACAAGGACGACGCTCCACTGGCGGAAGCCCTCGGCTTGATCATCCGCGAAAAACTCGCGGGCGTGTCCATTCCGCCGTCCGGCCACGCGCTGGTTGATCTGTGGAAGAAGGAGATCGAGACCAAGGCCGGCATCTCGCTGACCTCGATGCTGAGCCAGTACGAGAACCAGGAGCTGTTCGCGCGCGCCGCGCGGCACCTGCTGCGCGACCTCAACCTCGTGCCCGAGGGCGACCTCGACGACATGGACGGCGACGAGGACGACAAGGGCGACGACCAGGACCCCGAGCGCGGCCAGGACGACGAGAACACCCCCGAGCAGGGCGAAGGCGAAAGCCAGGACGCCGAGGCTGAGGAAGACCAGACCCCCGGCGACAGCGACGAGACCGGCGAGACCGAAGGCGCCGAGCAGGACTTTCAGGAGACCGACGACGACGCCCCCGGCGAGGCGGGCGACGAAGCCCCGTTGCCGCCGCCTGGCGCCAACGGCAAGGATTTTTCCAACCAGTTCAACTACAAGATCTTCACCCAGAAATTCGACGAGATCGTCAAGGCAAGCGAACTCTGCCCGCCAGAGGAACTCGACCAGCTCCGCGCCCTGCTCGACAAGCAGCTCGAGAACCTTGCGGGCGCCGTGGCGCGGCTCGCCAACAAGCTGCAGCGCCGCCTCATGGCGCAGCAGAACCGCAGCTGGGATTTCGACCTCGAAGAAGGCCTGCTCGACACGGCGCGGCTCACCCGCGTGGTGGTCGACCCGATGGCGGCGCTGTCGTTCAAGGTCGAGCGCGACACCGATTTCCGCGACACCGTCGTGACGCTGCTGATCGACAATTCCGGTTCGATGCGCGGGCGTCCGATTACCATCGCGGCGATCTGCGGCGACATCCTCGCGCGCACGCTCGAGCGCTGCGGCGTGAAGGTCGAAATTTTGGGCTTCACCACGCGCGCCTGGAAGGGGGGCAAGAGCCGCGAGGCGTGGCTCGAAGCCGGACGTCCCGCCGGTCCCGGCCGCGTCAACGACATCCGCCACATCATCTACAAGGCGGCCGACGAGCCCTGGCGGCACGCGCGGCGCAACCTTGGCCTGATGATGCGCGAGGGCCTGCTCAAGGAAAACATCGACGGCGAAGCGCTCGAATGGGCCCGCAAGCGCCTGATGGCACGGTCCGAAAATCGCCGCATCCTGATGGTGATTTCGGACGGCGCGCCAGTGGACGATTCTACCCAGAGCGTCAACGCCGGCAACTATCTCGAGGCGCATTTGCGTCAGGTGATCGAAGACATCGAACTGCGCTCGCCGATCCAGCTGGTTGCCGTCGGCATCGGCCACGACGTGACGCGCTATTATCGTCGCGCCGTGACCCTGCTCGACGCCGAGGAGTTGGGGGGCGCGCTGACCGACGAACTGGCGGCGCTGTTCGACGAGGCCTCGCCGGTCGACCTTCGCAAGAGCCGCTACGCATGAAACGGCTGCTGGGCGTTGCGGCCGCCCTGCTCTCGACTGCGGCCCTCGCCGAAGACGCTACCATCAACGCCGTGCAGTTGCCGACCTTCCAGGGCGTCGCCGTCGGCCAGCCGATCCAGGGCCTCGTCTATCGCGGCGGGCTGCAGCTCAACAGCGCGACCGACACGTTTGGCGGCCTCTCGGCCATCGGCTTTGTCGGCACCGACGGCAAGCTGGTGACGGTGTCGGACCGCGGCAATTTCGTTTCCGGGCAGTTGATCTACGACGAGGCCGAACAGCCGCTGTCGCTGATCGGCGTGCAGATCGCCCCGATCCAGAATTCACGCGGCGCCGATCTCCCCAATGATTTCGCACGGGACGCCGAAGCCCTGACCATCATCGAGCGGCCCGACAACCGTTCGGCCGTCCGGGTCGGTTTCGAAAATCTCACCCGTGTCGCAGACTTCCATCTTGAGAACGGCGTTCCAACCGGTCCGGCCGGCGAAGTGCTGATTCCCGAGTGGATCGAAGCGGCGCGCACCAATGAGTCGCTGGAGGCCGTGTGCATCGCGCCGGCCACCTCCCCGGTCGCGGGCTCGACGCTGCTGCTGACCGAAGGCGTGATATCAGGCGACGGCGCCCATGCGGCGTACCTCCTCGGCAAGAACGACAAGGGGCCGCTGAGCTACATCTCGGGCGGCGGCACCAGCCCCACCGACTGCGCCTTCCTGCCCAATGGCGACCTCTTGGTGCTCGAGCGCGGCGTCGTGCTGATCTCGTTCAGCGCCCGCCTCGTCCGCATCAAGGCCGCCGACGTGAAGCCCGGCGCGCAGATGACCGGCGAAGTCCTGTTCGAAGGCACGGGCGGCGATCTCGACAATATGGAAGGCGTCGCCGTGCACACCACGCCCCTGGGCGAGACCCGCATCACGCTGATCTCGGACAACAATTTCAACGACTGGGAGCGCAATCTGCTCCTCGAGTTCAGCCTGCCGGATTGAATAACCCAACTGGTTGGGTTATTGTCGCCCGGCATGATAACTGCCTTACGGCCCATGGTTTGAGAGCGGTCATCTACACTGATGATCACCCACCGCCGCACGTCCACGTGTTGGGCGACGGGGAGGCGAAGATTCAACTTGTTGGCAACAGCGGCTTACCCGAGGTCATGCGGGTGTCGGGGATGAAGTATGGCGATGTCACCAAGGCGTTGACGGTGATCGCTCAAGAGCAGTCGTACCTGCTCGAGTTATGGAGACGAATTCATGGTTGAGCTGAGCACAGAAGAGTACGAGGCCGCAGTCGAGCGGGGGCGTATCGCCGACGCAATCGAGCCACGTGCAAAATCGGCGCACTACGACCGCAAGAGCGGACGGATCGTGGTGGAGCTGAAGAATGGCTGTACCTTCGCTTTCCCTGCTGCTTTGGCGCAAGGCTTGAAGGATGCAAGCGATACTGAACTTGCCGAGGTCGAAGTCATTGGCACGGGCTACGGCCTACATTGGGAGAGCCTAGACGAAGACTATAGTGTCCCCGGCCTTCTCGCCGGCATCTTCGGCACGCGCAAATACATGGCGCAACTCGCTGGCCGCGCGACGTCGCCAGCCAAAACCGCCGCCGCCCGTACCAATGGAGCGAAGGGTGGGCGGCCTCGCAAGGCCGCCGCAGCCAAGGCTAAGCCTGCACCGGCCGTGAAGACATCATCGCGCCCATAAGCACCCGGTAGGGCGCGAGCAGCAGCAGCGCCGCGAGGAACTTCACCGCGAAATCGCCGGTCGCCAGCGACATCCACAGCGGAACTTCGCCGCCAATGCCAAGCCACGGCGTGCCGAAGCCGAGAGAGCCGTCGGCCATGCCGAAGGCGACGTCGATGAAGGCGAAGGCCGGCGCGAAGGCGAGCGTGAAGAAGATCGCCGTATCGAGCAATGAACCGAACAGCGACGCGCTCAGCGGCGGCACCAGCCAGTAGCGATTGCGGAGACGCTGGAACACGGCGATGTCGAGCAACTGGCCGATGAGGAAGGCGCTGCCCGAGGCGATGGCGATGCGCGGCGTCGAGAGCCAGAATGACAGTGCGAGTCCGACCAGGAATCCAGCCAGCACGACAAGTCGCGCGCGGTTGGGACCGTCATGCCGGTTGGTGAGATCGGAGACGAGGAACGCGAAGGGATAGGTGAAGGCGCCCCAGGTCAGGATGTCGCTGAGATGGATGGGTCCGAGGTCGAACTGGACCGGGTACTGGACGAGGATATTGGAGGCGGTGACAACCACCACCATGGCGGCCACGGCCGCAATGAAGCGAGCGAACATATCGCACCTTTGTTGTCTCGCAGTCCGGCATCAGACCGGCGCGAGGGATGAGTGTAGCCCGAAGCGGGCTCCAGAAACAGCAATGCCCGCGATGGACGCGGGCACTACGAAATCTTGTCGATCGTGAAGCTTAAGCGGCGACAGCAGCGGCGGTCGCGACCTTGACTTCCTTCTTGAGCGCCAGTGCGTTGACCGACAGTTCGTCGTCCTTGGCCTTCAGCAGAAAGGCATCGAGGCCACCGCGGTGCTCGACCGAGCGCAGCGCGTTCGCCGAAATGCGAAGCTTCACGGTCCGGCCCAGCGAGTCCGAGATCAGCGACACGTTAAGCAGATTGGGGAGAAAGCGACGGCGGGTCCGGTTGACGGCGTGGCTGACATTGTTGCCAGTCATCACACCCTTGCCGGTCAATTCGCAGCGGCGGGCCATTTCAAAATCCTGTCAAAAGTCCCTCGGCCGGGGGAATCCCGGCAACGGGTGGTCGTCTGTTCTTGATTGCGGCGGTTCCATAGAGAACCGGGGACTTCACGTCAAGTGAACGTGTCCCGCACTGCCTTGCCAGCGCCATGTGCGGCGGGCATTTTGGCACCTCTGCCGCGATTCGCGCCCGACCGGGTGCCGAGCCCGAGGGTCCGATTGGCTCCCATCCGCCTGTCCACCATGCTGACCGCCGCCCTCATGGGCCTGGGCGGCGTCACGGGGTCGCATGCCGCGACCATCGCGGACGCCTCCTATGTCGTGAACCTCGGCGGCACCATCATCGCCAGCGCCAAATTTCATTTCGTCGACGACGGCAGCGCCTACAGCCTGTCGCTCGACGCAAATGTGTCGGGCGTGGCGCAGCTGGTGGCGAGCGGCATCGCCAAGGTGGACTCCGTCGGCGCGGTGACGTCCGAAGGGCTGCGGTCCAGCACCTTCGACCTCCTCACCCGCTCGGGCGGCGACGAATTCACGATCCGCGTGCAGTACGTGAAGTCGGACGTCACGGCCTTCATGATCAACCCGCCCATCGTCAACAATATCGACCGCATTCCGGTCGAGCGGAAGCAGTTGAACGGCGTCAACGACTTCCTCGCCGCCTTCATCCGCAAGGCGAAGTTCGGGCCGGAGTTGTGCGACTACCGCGCCAAGATCTTCACCGGCGTCGAGCGCTTCGACCTCAATTTCAGCTACGCGCGGGACGACGTCGCGACCAGTAAGCGCACCGGCTACCAGGGCCTGGTGGTCCTCTGCAACATCAAGTACAAGCCGATCGCCGGACACTACACGACCAGCGAGATCACCAATTCGCTGGCGCAGGACGACCGCATCCTGATCTGGTTCGCCCCGCTGGGCGACACCGGCTACGCCATCCCCTATCGGGTGCTGCTCACCACCTCGATGGGCGATCTGTCGATGGTGTTGACAGGGTTGAAGTAAGAAGCGGCGAAAGCCCTCAGCGTCGAGCTAAGAAGTCGTCCACTTCCGCGCGCGTCGGTGCGCCCAGCCGACCCCCGAAGCGCGTGCACTTGATCGCGGCTGCTGCCGCAGCGAAGCGGATCGTCTGTGCGATCTCCCAACCCTCCGCCAGCCCGAACGCGAATGCGCCGTGGAACACATCGCCGGCCGCGAGCGTATCGATCGCCTCGACCTCGAACGCCGGCTGATGGCCGCCGGGCCAGAACACACCGTGCTCGCCTGCCGTCACGGCGACGAAGCCCGGATGCGGCTTAGCCAGAATGGCAACCGCGCGAGTCGGGTCGGGTTCGCCCGTCAGTGCGAAAGCGCCGGGTTCGGATGCGATCAGATGCGACGCGATGGGCACCAGCCGGTCGAGCACGTCCTCGGGGGCGGCCTCGACGTCGAGGATGCCGGGGACGCCGATGTCGCGAGCCGCGTGGAGGGCGATCTCGGCCGCATCGGGCCAGCGGACGTCGACGCTGATGGCGGCCACATCGCTCAGTTCGGGCAGAGCGTCGGGCCGCGTACGGATCGCCGGATCGTAGTGCGGCACGATGATGCGTTCGCCGGCCCTGTCGATGAAGATCGACGAGAAGCCCGATGTCGCCCCCGGCACCCGGCGGAGCGCGCTGAGGTCGATGCCGGCCGCCGTGAGGTCTGCGGCGATCCGCTCGCCCGTGGCGTCGTCGCCGATCGAGGCCCAGAGCCGGGCCTTGCCGCCGAGCCGGACGATGGTCGCGGCCTGCGCCGTGGCCATGCCCTGCGCGACCTGCACGGTGTCGAGCGGCAGATATTTGCCGGGCGTGGTCGGCAGGTGCTCGAAGCGGAAAATGCTGTCGAGGGCCAGCGCGCCAACCGTGAGGACGACCCCGCTCATGTCGACTTCAGTGCGGCGATGACGTTGCGCCCATCCTGGCTGTCCCATTCGGCGGGGCCTTGGAGCACCGCAAGTTCGCAGCCGTTCTTGTCGATCAGGAGCGTCGAGGGGAGGCCAAGGGCGACGGCGGAAATCTGGAGCTGCTTGAAGGCCTCGAAGGTCGAGTCCGCATAAAGCGGCAAGTTGGCGAACTTGCCCTCGGCGAGGAATGCCTTGGCTTTATCGAGCCCGCCTTCACCCAGATCGAGATTGATCGGCAGCACCATGAAGTCGTCGCCGTTCTCGGCGGCGGCGAGCCTATCGAGCGCCGGCATCTCGGCACGGCAGGGGATACACCAGCTGGCCCAGAAATTGACCAGCAAAGTCTTCCCGGCGAAATCCTTGAGGGTTCTGGCGTTGCCGTCGGCGTCGGTGAATTTCATCGCCGAATAGCCGCGGCCGGTGCCGGTGCCGTTGAGCGCGGCGAGTTGGCCCACGGCGACGGCGTCGATCTTTTGTGCCGCAACGGATTGCGGCGCGCACTCGGTGGCCTTGATCAGCCCGGCATTGCTCACCCAAAACGTAATCGCTATAGCTACCGCCGCGCTCAACAGGGCCGCGATCGTGACGCGGCGGGGTGTCAGGCTCGGGCGCTTTGCAACGGGTTCGGACAACAGGAACTCCAAGGGATTTCGGCGATGAGCAATCGCATGTGGGGCGGCCGGTTTTCGTCCGGCCCCGACGCCATCATGGAAGAGATCAACGCCTCGATCGGCTTTGATCACCGGCTCTATAAGCAGGATATTGCCGGGTCAATCGCGCACGCCACCATGCTCGCCGAGGCGGGCATCCTGACGCAGGCGGATCGCGACGCGATCGTGTCGGGTCTACAGACGGTGCTCGCCGAGATCGAATCGCAAAAGTTCAACTTTTCGCGTTCGCTCGAAGACATCCACATGAACGTCGAATCGCGCCTGCGCGAGCTGATCGGCGACGCCGCCGGGCGGCTGCACACGGCGCGCAGCCGCAACGATCAGGTGGCGACCGATTTCCGGCTCT
Source organism: Devosia sp. (assembly GCA_046594305.1). Lineage (GTDB taxonomy): Bacteria > Pseudomonadota > Alphaproteobacteria > Rhizobiales > Devosiaceae > Devosia_A. The sequence continues at coordinate 8,476 of JBKJTB010000111.1, forward strand.
ATGTGCGCGACGCGATCGATACGCTCCTGGCGCAGATCAAGGTGCTGCAACTGGCACTGGTCGAGCGCGCCGACGCCGAGGCAGAGACGATCATGCCCGGCTTCACGCATTTGCAGAGTGCGCAGCCGGTGACGTTCGGCCATCATCTCCTCGCCTATGTCGAGATGCTGGGCCGCGATGCCGGCCGGCTGGCCGACGCGCGGACCCGTCTCAATGAATCGCCGCTCGGCTCGGCCGCGCTAGCGGGCACGCCCTATCCGATCGACCGCGACATGACCGCGAAGGCTTTGGGCTTCGACCGGCCGACCGCCAATTCGCTCGATGCCGTATCGGATCGCGACTTCATCATCGAGACGCTGAGCGCCGGCGCCATCATGGCGATGCACCTTTCCCGCTTCGCCGAAGAGCTGGTGATCTGGTCGTCGGCGCAGTTCAATTTCATCCGGCTGAGCGACAGGTTCACCACCGGCTCGTCGATCATGCCGCAGAAGCGCAATCCGGATGCGGCGGAGCTGGTGCGCGCCAAGGTCGGCCGCATCATCGGCGCGCTGACCTCGCTGCTGGTGGTCATGAAGGGCCTGCCGCTCGCCTATTCCAAGGACATGCAGGAAGATAAGGAAGTCGCGTTCGACGCGCTCGACGCCCTGTCGCTGTCGCTCGCTGCGATGACCGGCATGGTCGGCGATCTCGAGGTCAATCGCGAGCGGATGCGGGCCGCGGCCTCGATGGGCTTTTCGACCGCCACCGATGTCGCCGACTGGCTGGTGCGGCAGGCCAACATTCCGTTCCGCGATGCGCACGAGATCACCGGCCACATCGTCAAGCTGGCTGAAGAAAAGGGCATTCCACTCGACGGCCTGACCATCGACGATTTCAAGCTGATCGATCACCGGATCGACAGCCGCATCCACAAGGTGCTGTCGGTGGAGGCCTCCGTGCGGGCACGCCGGTCGTATGGCGGCACGGCGCCCGAGAATGTGCTGAAGCAGGTGGCGCGCTGGAAGTCGCTGCTCACCGGAACCACCATCGAGCCGCGCAAGCCCATGGTGAAGCTCGGTGGCGGCCACGGCGACGGCGGCATCGAGTAAGCCATGCCGCGCGCCCCAAGGCAGATGCGGCTGACGGCAGACCATGTGCGGCGCGTGCATCGCGACATCGCCGATCCGGGCCCACAACAGGTGCCGGGGACGCGGCTCGCCACTGACGCGGACTATGCCGATATCGTCAACGAGATGCTGCGCACGCAGCCGCGGGGGCCGTTCTGGCTGTTCGGCTATGGCTCGCTGATCTGGAACCCCGAGACCGCCTTCACCGAGAGCCGGCAGGCGGTGGCGCGCGGCTGGCACCGCCGCTTTTGCCTCGGCTGGGACTATCGCTGGCGCGGCAGTCCCGAAACGCCCGGCCTGATGCTGGCGCTCGACCATGGCGGGCAGTGTCGCGGCATGATCTACAAATTGCCCGAGGACGGGCTCGAGGCGCAGTTGCAGAAGCTCATCCGCCGCGAGGTGTCGATGGTGCCGAGCGCCTTCCCCTGGCGCTGGATCGACGTCGCAAGCACTGACGGATCGCTCAAGGCGCTGACTTTTGCGATGAACCGCAAATCCGGTCGCTACATCGCCGATCTCAGCGACGCGCAACTGGCAGATATCTTGGCCAAAGCCTGCGGCTTCCGCGGCAGCATGGCCGAGTATCTGTTTTCCACCGTGGCCAAGCTCGAAGAACTCGGTATCCACGACCGCAATCTGTGGCGGCTGCAGGCGCTGGTCGCCGATCGCATCGACGCCGCCTATCCCACGGAGCCCTGAGTGCATCACTTCCAGTATCGCGACGGCGCATTGTTTGCCGAAGACGTCAACGTCACGGCGCTCGCCGGCACGGTTGGGACGCCGTTCTATGTGTATTCGGCCGCCACGCTGCGCCGCCATGTGCGAGTGATGCGCGAGGCGTTCGACGGCATCCCGACGCTGGTCGCCTATGCGATGAAGGCCAATTCGAACCAGGCGGTGCTAAAAGTCGTCGCCGGTGAAGGCGCCGGGGCTGACGTGGTGTCGGGTGGTGAGCTGGAACGAGCCATTGCGGCTGGTATTCCGCCGAACAAGATCGTGTTCTCGGGCGTCGGCAAGACCGTGCGCGAGATGAAGCGCGGGCTCGAACTGGGCATCAAGTGCTTCAACCTCGAGAGCGAGCCCGAACTTGAGCGGCTGAGCGAAATCGCCGCGTCGATGGGCAAGGTCGCGCCGGTGTCGGTGCGCATCAATCCCGATGTGAACGCCGGCGGGCACGCCAAAATCTCGACCGGCAAGAAGGAGAACAAGTTCGGCATTCCCTTCGGCCGGGCCCGCGAGGTCTACGCCCGAATCGCGGCGCTGCCGGGCGTGACGGCCGTGGGCATCGATATGCATATCGGCAGCCAGATCGAGGACATGGCGCCGTTCGACAATGCCTATGCGTTGATGGCGGAACTGGTCCGCGACCTGCGCACGCAAGGGCACAGCATCCACCACGTCGACGTCGGTGGCGGGCTCGGTATCCCCTATCACGCCGACCAAGACGCGCCGCCGCTGCCGCTCGAATATGCGGCGATCGTGCGCAAGCATCTGGGCAGCCTCGGGGTCGAGCTGGTGCTCGAGCCGGGGCGGCTGATCGTGGGCAATGCCGGCATCCTCGTCACCACCGTCGAGTATGTGAAGGAGGGCGACAAGAGCTTCGTCATCGTCGATGCGGCAATGAACGACCTCATCCGCCCGACCCTCTACGAAGCCCATCACGACATCGAGCCGGTCAACCACTCAAACCTGCCGCCGATCACCGCGGATGTGGTCGGCCCGGTGTGCGAGACCGGCGACTATCTGGCGCTTGGCCGCCGCATGCCGGGGGTGAAGCAGGGCGACCTCCTCGCGGTGATGTCGGCCGGCGCCTATGGCGCAGTGATGGCCTCGACCTACAATTCCCGGCCCCTGATCCCCGAAGTGCTGGTCGACGGCGACAAATGGCACGTGATCCGGCCACGGAAATCGATCGAGGAGTTGATCGCGCTGGATAGCGTGCCAGACTGGCTATGATGTAAATGTTTACATCGCTTGGTTGTTGATGTAAGGATAGTCTCGTGGACGCCGAGCTGTTGCTGCGGAGACGAACGGACCTCACGCCGGATATCCACGTCGAGCGCGTTCTGTGGCTATTATCGGAGCCAGCGCGAGGCAGCATGCATCGGTACAAGTATCGGTTCAAGTATCGGTACAAGTATCGCTACGCCCTAATCGTCGATGATGTCTGCGTCATGCGGTATGACAATGAAGCAGGCAAGGGCGACCACAAGCACTTCGATGGCGCCGAGACCGCTTACAGGTTCATCGACGGCGTTACGCTGCTGAACGACTTTTTCGCCGACGTAAGGAGATGGCGCCGTGACGATCGTCGTGATTGATGTCCAGAGCCTTGAGGACGGGCTTCGTGAGGATGCTGCAATCTGGCAGACCGGCAAGGGTGATCCGACGCCGCGCATCAGCTTTGTGTCCTATGAGCTGATGCACAAAGTTCTCGCGCCGAACCGCATGGCGATATTGCAGGCGATGATCGGGTTGGACCGCTGAGTATTCGCGAAGTTGCGCGGCGAGTCGGACGCGATTTCAAGGGCGTCCATACGGATGTCACAGCGCTGCTGCGAGGCGCCCTTCTGGAAAAGACCACAGACGGATCGGTCATCTTCCCATACGAAGCGCTGCATTTCGATTTCGAATTCGGCAGTGATAAGTCCGCCGCATAGCTCCTGACACACTCTGTCAGCAGCCTGTGCCGGTATGCCGTCATGACAAGAGAGATCCTCACCACCCGTCAACTGAACCGCGCCACCCTCGCGCGCCAGATGCTGCTTGAGCGTTCGGACACCAGCATCCTCGATGCCGTCCGCTTCCTCGGCGGCCTACAGGCGCAGCAGTCGAACGACCCCTATATCGGGCTGTGGTCGCGCCTCAACGGCCTCACGCATGAGGCGCTCACCGCCCTGATCGTCGACCGAACCCTGGCGCGGGCGACGACGATGCGGGGCACGCTGCATCTGCACACTGCGGACGATCTCGTCGGGTTCCGCGCGCTGGTGCAGGACTTTCTCATGGCGCAGTGGAAGAGCAACTTCCTTCGCCGCTTCGGCAGCGAGGACAAGGCGAAGGTGCACCGTGCCGGACTGCGCATTCTCGACAAGGGACCGCTCACCTCGGGCGACCTCGGCAGGCAACTCAAGGCGAAATTTCCAAGCGCCGAGCCGCTGTCGTTGGCGGTGCTGTTGCAGATGAGTGAAACGCTGGTCCAGGTGCCGCCGACGCGGCTGTGGGGCAATGGCTCGGCACCGCTCCTGGTGCGCGTCGAGACCTGGCTGCCCGACGCGAGGCCTAGCCTCAGCCGCATCGATCTGGTGCGGCGCTATCTCGCGGCGTACGGCCCGGCGAGCATCAACGACATGCAGATCTGGTGCCGGCTGACGAAACTCAGCGTCGAGTTCAAGGCGCTCGAAAATGAACTGGTGGTGTTCGAGGGCGATGACGGCCGCGTCCTCTACGATCTGCCCGACGCGCCGCGGCCGCCCGCCGATACGCCGGCGCCAATCCGCTTCCTGCCGCTCTACGACAACGTCTATCTGGGTTACGACAATCGCCGCCGCATGCTGATGGAAGCCGACCTCGCGCGCCTCACCCTGTTCACCGACTTCAAGCCGTCGGTGCTGATCGACGGCGTGATCGCCGCCGGCTGGGTAGTGAGTCGCAAGAAGGGCGCGGCGCGGCTCGAAATCGAGCCCTACCACAAGCTGACCAGGACGCAGGTCCGCGAGGTCGAGACGGCGGGCGAGGCGTTCCTCCGTTTCATGGAGGAAGGTGCGGAGGGGTACGTCGTCGAGGTTAGACCGACGCGCGAGTGAGGGCCTTCGCGTCCTAGCTCGCGAGCTTGGCCATCGAGGGCATCTCGAGCGGTTTGCCGCGCAGGGCGTCGTCGACCTTTTCGAGCAGCACCTGCAGCGAAAAGGGTTTTGGCACCACGTCGTAGATCAGCGCATCGAGGCCGTGGGCGCGCTCGCGCTGGTCGGCAAAGCCCGTCATCAGCAAAATGGTGAGCGCCGGATATTGGGCCGCGACGGTGAGGGCCAGCGCGATGCCGTCCATCACCGGCATCTTGATGTCCGACAGCAGCAAATCGAACGCGCCGTTCTGCTCGGCGCAGATTTCGGCGGCGATGCCGCCATCCTCGGCCTCGGTCACCTCGTGGCCCATATGGGCGAGCGCGCGGGTGACGAAGGCCCGCACATTGTCGTCGTCTTCGGCAACGAGGATACGAGCCATCATAGAATTCCTGTCGTGGTGCCGGTGGCGGCGCGTGGGGAGGTGAAACTGAGCCGAACGGTCACCGCGCCCTCGGGCGGAGCGCTGACCTCGGTCGAAAATTCCAGGATGTCGCCCGGCGCCATCTCTGCGGCCTTGGGCGTGACGGTCCATTCGTAGACGGTGGTGCCCGCGCCATCGAGGAGGCTTACCAGCACCGGCGGCACCGGCACGACCTGGTTCGCGACCGAGCGGATGCGCGAGGTGATGAGCATCACCGGCTTGCCACCGCGGAAGCTGGTCATGGTGGTGCTGGCCTCGAATTCGAGGCCGACGACATTCACCGGCAGCCCGACGGCGGCATAGAGGCCGGCAAGGGAGGGGAACTCACGCACCAGATCGGTGCGCAGCGAAAAGCCGAGCAGCAGCAGGCTGACCAGCACCACGAAGGCGCCGAGCCGGGCGGTGCGGCGGATGCGCGCCAGCGGCAGCTTTTTCGAGATTTTGGCCTGGCGTTGGGCGAAGGCGCGCTTGGATTTGCTCAGCAGCGCTGGATCGAGCGCGTTGACAGCGTCCTTTTTGGGCTTTGGCGCCAGCGCCGCGCGGATATCGGCAAGCGTCTGGTCAGGCTCGGAATCGGCCTCGAACCGGGCGGGAAGCGCCGGGGCCACGGTGCGCGCCGCGGCCTCGAAAGCTGCATCGAGAACATTTTCCTCGCCGGGGGAAAACAGGATGTCGTCGTCCTCGATCGCCGGGGGCGGCGGCGCGTCGGCCATGGCGTGCCAGGGTTTTGTGCATTGCGCGCACTGAACCTCCCGGCCGGCCGCGCCGATCGTGGCATACGGCACCTGGTAGCGCGTGCCGCAATTGGGGCAGGCGATCACAACCGTCTGGAGGTCCGGTGAACTCATGGCCGACCCTAGTCGCGGCACGGTTAAGTTTCCTCAAACTTGCCCATGTTAGGCGGTAGCGAGAGGCTGGAGCGTCGACAGGAAAAGTGGAACCGGTTTTCCGGTTCGGCGACGCGACCAGAAGAAACAAGGTTCGGCTGCTATGATTGCGCCGGCTGATTCGGAGACGTCGCCCAAGTGATCGAATTCACCAGTGTCGGTTTGCGCTATGGCCACGGGCCGGAAATTCTCCGCGACCTCAACTTCCGCATCGAACCGGGCTCGTTCCATTTCCTCACCGGCCCTTCGGGGTCCGGCAAGACGAGCCTGCTCAGGCTGCTGCTGCTGTCGCTGAAGCCGAGCAGCGGCAATGTCACGATGTTCGGGCGCGATGTGGGCGTGCTCGATCAGGATGCGCTGCTCGAAATGCGCCGCCACATCGGCATCGTGTTCCAGGAATTCCGGCTGCTCGACCATCTGACGACGTTCGAGAATGTGGCGCTGCCGCTCAGGGTCCGCGGGCAGCACGAGTCGGAATATCGCGACAATGTGACCGAGCTGCTGCAATGGGTGGGGCTGGGCGAGCGCATGGACGCCCATCCGCCGCTCTTGTCAGGCGGCGAGAAGCAGCGCGCCGCCATCGCCCGCGCGGTGATCGGCCGGCCCGAAATCCTGCTCGCCGACGAGCCGACGGGCAACGTCGATCCGGAACTGTCGCTGCGCCTCGTGCGGCTGTTTGCCGAGCTCAACAAGCTCGGCACCACCATCATTCTCGCGACGCACGAATTGCCGCTGCTCGATGCCTTCGATTTCCCGCGCATGGCACTCACTGACGGCCGGGTGAGCTTTGATGGCTGACACCGCAATTGCCGCCCCCAGCGAAGTGGTCCAGCCGCAGGCGCAGAAGCGCATGGCCGCGATCGTGCCCGAACGCTCGGTCGCCGGCCGCACGCTGGTGCTGCTCATCGCCATCATGACGTTCCTTTCCGGCGTGACGCTGGGCGGCGTGGTGCTGGTGCAGAAATCGGCGATCGCCTGGTCGTCCGATGTCGGCCGCGAAGTCACCATCCAGCTCCGGCCCGTCGAGGGCGAGGTGATGGAAAGCAATATCCGCACCGCGATTGCGCTCGCCGAAGCGACGCCGGGCGTGGCGCGGGCTTATGCGCTGACGCTCGAGGACAGCGAAAAGCTGCTCGAGCCGTGGCTCGGCGCCGGGCTCGACCTCAGCGCCATCGATATTCCGCGGCTGATCGTGGTGGAGCTCAGCGACACCCGCGACGTCGACCTGACGCTCCTCGCGCGCGATATCGCGACCATCAACGGGGCGAGCCTCGATACCCACGCGGCGTGGCGGCAGCAGCTCAACACCATGGCCGGGACCATCGTGATCTCGGGCCTCCTGGTGCTGGCGCTGATCGTCTTTGCCACGGTGCTTGCGGTGGTCTTTGCAACGCGCGGCACCATGGCGTCCAACCGCGAAATCGTCGACGTGCTGCATTTCACCGGCGCCTCCAACAGTTTTATCGCCGGCGAGTTCCAGGGCCGCTTCCTATCGCTGGGCTTGCGCGGCGGCCTCGTCGGCGGCATCGGGGCGGTAGTGTTCTTCTTCCTCGTCGCGGGCGCCGCGGGCTCGATCGTGCCCGACGAAGCGTCCAACCAGCTCGGCTTCTTCTTCGGCCGCTTCTCGCTGGGCATCGACGGCATCCTCGGCATCGCCGCCGTGGTGCCGGTGATCGCCGCGCTTACGGCGATCACCTCGCGCATGACCGTGCGGCGGTTTCTGACGCAGACGTCGTAGCTCAGGCGATAATATCGAAGCTGTTGTGGGTGAGCACCAGCCCCTGCTGGATCGTCGCGAACCGGATGGCGGCGATCCCGCCATCGCCATCGGCATCGTAACTGAGCGCGCCGGTCGCCTTGTTGTAGAGGATACGATCGCTCGCATCATGCGCCGTCGCGCCGGCAAAGAACGCGTCGGCATGCAGCCCGCCGATCGCGCCCACCTTCTTGAACACGTCGTTGTCGAGGACGATGTGGTCGCTGGCCTTGGCGAAGTCGGTGATCCGGTCGACATTGGTCGCGGCGTTGAGTTTTGTGTTGAACACGAATTTGTCGGCGCCGGCCCCGCCCGTGAGCCGGTCCTTGCCGGCGCCGCCGATCAGCACATCCTTGCCGCCAAGGCCCAGCAGGGTATCGTTGCCCGAACCGCCATCGAGCGTGTTGGCGGCGTGATTGCCGGTCAGTGCATTGGCGACGGTGTTGCCGGTGCCGCTCGCCGCTGACGATCCGAGCAACGTCAGGTTTTCGATATTGACGAGGCCAAGCACCGCGAGCGAGCGGCTGATGGTCGAGGTGACGAGGTCGGCGGTGCCGCCGGTATCGGTGATCGCATCCGCGCCATTGCCCAGCACGTAGGTGTCGTCGCCGCCGAGGCCCCTGAGCGCATCGGTGCCGCCGGCGCCGTCCAGCGTATCGTTGCCGGCGCCGCCGGTGATGGTCTGGACGAAGCCATTGCCGGTGAGCGCGAGGCCCGTGCTACCGGCGTCAGCCGTGAGGTTCTCGATGCCTTCGCCGAGGCCCATGGCGAAACTGATCGAGGCGATGATGGTGTCGATCCCACCCCCGACCGACGGCTCCTCAAACGCCTTGTCGCCCACATCGTCGACAAGGAAGGTGTCGTCGCCGACGCCGCCGAACATCGAGTCGGCCCCGGTGCCGCCATCGAGGCTGTCGTTGCCGAAACGGCCGATCAGCGTGTCGCTGCCGGTGCCGCCATCGAGCGTATCGTTGTCGGCGCCGCCGAACAGCGTGTCGTCGCCGC
>JBKJTB010000185.1:0-2543 GCA_046594305.1 Devosia sp.
CACCACCATGCCCGGCGGCACGCCGAAGGTTGGCGGGCACTCCGAAGCATCGAGCACGCCGAGCCGGCCGCTGGTGCCCGCACCGATGTAGATGAGTCGCGCGCCCGCGCTGAAGGCGGCAACGATCGCGTCGACCGCCCTGGCTACTTGCGGCAGCGTCTTGCCGACCGCGTCGGGTACGAGCCGGTCCTCGGCGTTGATCGTGGAGACAATCTCGGGCGTGGACATCAGATCGATGCCCATGGAGCGCGGATTGCGCTCCTCGGACACGAGCTGGTCCAGTTCGGACAGCAGCGCGCGCCGTTCGCTGGCCGCTGCACTCATTTCCAAATGTCCCGCATAAATTCCTCCGCCTCGAGAGGGAACGTAAGAAGTCCGGGCTTTCCTTGTCAATCATTTTCACAAAGTACGCGGACTTTGAAGTTTTGTTACGCGCAGCTATGAGTAGCGGATGGGGATTCAGACAAATATCGAGGCTTCGGCCGCGAGCTTCACGCCGACGATGCGCCGGATCGCCAAAGCCATCCGCGACAACCCGGCGATCGTGCTCGACCAGACCATCTCGCAGATCGCCGACACCTGCGGCACCTCGGTGGCGTCCGTCGTCCGCTTCTGCCGCGCCGTCGGCCTCAGCGGCTATGCCGAGCTTCGCATGTCGCTGGCGACCGAACTCGGCAAGGAGGCGGCGCAATTCGGCTCCGGGCTGACGCTGGGTGCCGAGATTGCTCGCACTGACACGCTCGAGGAGATGGCCGCCAAGGTCGCCTCGCTCGAAATGCTGGCCATCGAAGAGACGGTATCGAGCCTCGATTTCAACGCGTTGGAGCGCGTCGTGACCGCGCTCGACAAGGCCCAGCGTATTCTGCTCTTCGGCATCGGCGCCAGCCATTTCGTTGCACAGGATCTGCATCACAAGCTGTTTCGCGTCGGCCGCAACGTCTTCCTGATGATGGACGCGCACGAGGCCTGGACAGCGGCGCTGCTGTCACCCGAGCACACGGTGGCGATCGGCTTCTCGCACTCGGGCACGACCGCCGACACGGTGCAGTTCCTCGATCTCGCCCGACAGAATGGCGCGCTCACCGTCGCGGTCACTGGCACGCCGGACTCGCCGCTCGCCCGGGCAGCGAACGAGCGCCTCATCACGCACGCCCGCGAAAGTGCGCTCCGCGCCGGCGCCATGGTCAGCCGCATCGCGCAGCTCGTGCTTGTGGACTGCCTGTTCCTCGGCGTCGCCCGGCTTCGCTACGAGCAGACTGTCGAAGCGCTGAAGCGCACGAGGGACATCACGCATCCAAGCCCAGCGAACTAGCGCTACAGCGACAGTCGAACGCTGTTCTCGGGCGTCGCAGTCACCGGTGGATCGAACACTTCGCTCGCTCCGTTCACATCGAGGCGGCGAAGCGAAATGGAGCCACTACGAACCACCAGCGTGGCCGAGTGCGCATCGACCACGAGTTCGCCCCAGGCGTTTCCGGCCGACCAGAAGAGGCGCTGCTCGCCGCCGACCGCCGTGCGGAAACTCAGCGCGCCGGTTACGAGATCTGCGTTCAGTCCCGACCACGCATTGACCAGTGCCCAGGCCGACAGCGACCGCGCGTAGTATGAGCCGCATTCGATTTCATTGAACGGATTGCGGCGTGTGCCATCGTAGCGATTGCGCGTCGCCTCGACGACAGCCAGCCCTTCCTGCACCAGACCGCGCAGGATCATGTGCGAGGCCGACGCATATTCGAGACCGGTCCAGACTTCTTCGGCATAGGGCGCCGGCACCATCGGCATGCCGCCCTGCGGCCAGGTGCAAAGCAACAGCCCCGCCTCGTCCTCGAAGCCATAGACCCGCGCCGGATTGACGTGATCGGCAAGCGAGCCGCGAAAATTGTTGCGGAACACGGCACTGAGCGCTGCCGTCACCTTGTCGTCGTTGAGCAGGCTCCCGAGTCCCACCAGATCGGCATGCCACTGGCCAAGGATCTGGTCGGTGAGGCAGCCGCTCGCCACCTGGTATTTGAGTTCGCCATGCTCGGCGGACCAATAGGCCTCGGTCACCCTCTCCGCCAGCACGCCCGCCGTGCGGCCGGTGTCGAACGGATCGAGCAGAGCTGCATCGGTGAGGGAAATCCTCTGATCGAAGTGGGCACCGTTGAACAACTCGCTGTTGATGTGCGCCGCGCCGCTTTGCGCCAGCGCGCTGCATTCCGCTCCGAACGCCGCGTCGCCGACCGCCCGGCCCATTTCCGCGGCGGCAGCGAGGGCCGCGACATACATGCTCGACAGCCAGGAATTGGGCCCGAACAGCTCCATGTCGAGGGTGTGGTGCTGCCGCCCCCAGAGCACACCGGTCCGCTCCGGGTCCCATTGATCCGGGTTGTCCTTGGACCACGCGTATTCGATGGCACGCCGGACGTTCGGCCAGAACTCGTGCAGCCATCGCGTGTCGCCGCTAAGCTTCCACTCGCGGAACGTCTTGATGACCGCGCCGAAATGACCGTCGGCCGCGGGGCCGATGATGTCGAAGCCCGAACCGAGCGGCAATTTCTGCC
>JBKJTB010000334.1:0-10541 GCA_046594305.1 Devosia sp.
ATGGCGGGCATGGATATGGGGTCAGCAATGGCGCCAGAGTTCCGACCCTGGGCCGCCGCTGACTTTGCCTTCACGTTCGCCATGTGGGGCGTCATGATGGTGGGCATGATGACGCCCTCGGTTGCGCCGGTAGTCCTACTCTACGCCGGCGTTAGGAGGCGAGCGGAACAGGACGGAAAGCCCATTGCCGCTTCGGGCTGGTTCTTTGCCGGCTATATTCTGGTCTGGATTGGGTTCAGTCTTGCCGCTACGGGGGCACAGTGGCTTCTGACCAGCCTCTCTCTCCTCTCACCAACGATGGCCGCCTCGAGCAATCTGCTGGGTGGCACTGTTCTGGTCGTAGTGGGTCTCTATCAATGGACGCCACTGAAGGCAGCATGCCTCCATCAATGCCAATCGCCCGTCGCCTTCCTAACGAGCCGCGGTGGGTTTAGCACGTCGCCCTGGAGCGCCGGCAAGGTGGGATTCGATCACGGGCTCTATTGTCTAGGCTGCTGCTGGGCGCTCATGGCACTGCTTTTCGTGGGGGGCGTCATGAACGTCCTCTGGATCGCGGGAATTGCGATTCTGATCCTCGCCGAAAAGACACTACCAGCGGGCAAATTGATATCCCGCATTGCTGGCCTGCTGACTGCCGGGGCCGGAATTTGGCTCGTTGCGACAACGTTCTAGGCCCGATTGGACGGAAGCGGATGTTGATGAGCTTTGCTAAGCCTTTGGTTGCCGCTGTGAGCCAAAGCTGCTGAGTGAAAGCAAAATGGCCATGAAAGTTATGGGGACCGGCTTCGGCCGCCGGATGCGACGCGGCAAACTCGACGCGGTATTCGTGCGAAAAGGATGCGGTCAGCAACTATCAATCTGGTCGCAACAGGCTCAAGCCGCCGCTCGCGGTATGGCCGTAGACCTGGCCAATGTACCACCGAATGGAGCCATATATTCGCGTAGGACGCCTCGGTTTCAGGCACGGTCACCTCGTCAGCATCGTCCAGTAGCCCAGGTGTGTACTGGATGTAGGCTCGCCAGAAATTCGCGGAACTCCTGGCCCGCACAGATCCCACTCGCTTTGTCGCCAAAACGCCGTTCCCGTCACCTGGGAGGAGTTGCCAAGCTTTGATTGCGCCGACGCCTTTGACGTCGCCGTTGCGGCACGCGCTCAAGAGCCAGATGTTTGGCCAGGTCACTGGAATACCAGCCAGACGCTGACCGCGCGCGTTCGCCAAGTCAGTAAGCGCTAGCGCGGCAGTCGGCCGCAACCTCGATCCACCGAAGAGGGCCTGCCCCTCTAAGAGGAGGACCTTTGCCCCTCGATGTTCCAATTTGTCAGGGATTTGGACGAAAGATGGTTGAACAGCACGGGTAGAAGCCCCGGAACATACTTTTGGAGAGGGCAAATAGCGCAGGCTGAATGCGTTTGTCACGCGCCTTGACAAAAGGAGATCGGGGTGGAACTCTGGCTAGGCAGCGTTGGGGTAACGCTGCCATTACAGGGGAAGCATCATGAACAAGATCACCCGTCGGTTTTTCCTCGGGGCTTCGGCAGCAACCATCACAATAGCCGCGACAGGCATGCGCTCGCTGGCAGCAGCGCCTGCGGGCGAGGCGCCGATGTTGAAGGCGCTCGTCGACGCCGGCAGCCTTCCGGCGCTGGCTGATCGCCTTCCCAAGAACCCGATGGTGGTGACGCCGCTCAACGAGATCGGCAGCTATGGCGGGACCTGGAACTCGACAATAGTCGGCGGCGGTTCGCTATCGATGCTGTTCCGCTACCAGGCCTACGAGCCCCTGGTTCGCTACAACCCCGAATGGACGGGCGTAATCCCCAATGTGGCCGAGTCGGTAACGGGCAATGAGGCAGCGACCGAGTTCACCTTCAAGCTGCGCGAAGGCCACAAGTGGTCGGACGGCCATCCCTACACCACCGAAGACGTGATGTTCTGGTACGACGACGTGTTCACCAACCCCGACCTCGAGGTCACCAATCAGGACCACCTGATCCAGGGGGAGGACAAAGCCGTCTTCACCAAGGTCGATGAGACGACCTTCACGGTTAGTTTCAAGGAGCCGAACGGAATGTTCCTGCTGCTCCTCGCCTGGGCGGACGTTGACCAGACGACGCGGTTCCCCAAGCACTACCTCAGCCAGTTCATGCCCAAGTTCAATCCGGACGCCGACAAGCTCGCGACCGACGCGGGGCTGTCGGGCTGGGTGCAGATGTTCCAGAAGAAATCCGGGGCCGCACTGGAGGACGATTTCTTCACCAACTCCGAGATTCCGGTCCTCCATCCGTGGAAGATGAAGGTCGCGCCGGGCGAGAGCACCGAGCACGCGATCGCCGAGCGCAACGCCTACTATTTCAAGGTCGACACGGCCGGTAACCAGCTCCCCTACCTCGACGGCATCGACTACGTCCTCGTCGCCGATGCGCAGGTGCTGTTGCTTAAGGTGCTGCAGGGCGAGATCGACCTGCTTGACCAGTATATCGGCACACCGACCAACAAGCCGGTGCTCTTCGACGGGCAGGAGAAGGGCGGGTTCCATTTCTACACGACCCTGTCGACGCAGCCCAACGAGATGGCGATCTGCTTCAACATGACCCATCCCGACAAGGTCAAGGCAGAACTCTATTCCAATAAGGACTTCCGTGCCGGCATCTCGCATGCCATCGACCGCCAGGCGCTGATCGACTCGGTGTTCGTGGGCGTGGGCTCGGCGTCCCAAGCGGCAATCGCGGAGGGTGATCCGCTCTACAATGAGCGCTTAGCCAAGCAGTTCACCGAGTTCGATCTGGCCAAGGCCAATGAGCTGCTGGACAAGGCCTCGCCTAGTAAGGACGCCGACGGCTTCCGCCTCGACAGCTCGGGCCGCCGTATCAGCATTGTGTTCGAGCAGGACCAGAACCGGCTTGAGATGGTCGATATGATGCAGCTCATTATGCCCATGCTGAAGGAAGCGGGTATCGACGGCCAGCTTAAGCTGATCGACCGTTCGCTGTGGGAAGTGCGTATCCGTCAAAACATGGACTACGACGCGACCACCAACCGTTTTGGCGGTGGCATTGGTCTGGCAGCCTTACTGGACCCGCGCTACTTCGTACCGTTCAACGATAACGCATTCTACGCGCCGGGCTGGCAGATCTGGTATAGCGACAAGTCCGCGTCCAACGCAGTTGAGCCGCCGGCCCAGGTGCAAGAAGCTCTCAAGCTCTACGACGAGATGAAGAGCACTGTCGACGACGCCAAGCGGGTCGAAGCGTTTAAGGCAATCCTCGAGATCGCCGCCGACCAGTTCTATACCGTCGGTATCAAGATCCCCAACGACGCCTACGGCATCGTCAAGAACAACTTCAAGAACGTGCCCGAACGGATGCCGAACTCGTTCGGATATCCGACTCCGGCACCGACCAATCCCGAGCAATACTTCAAGGCCTGACCCTGACGCCGGGGAGCCATCCACCCTCCCAGCTTCCCGGCGTATTTTTCGGCGGCCCTCGAACGGACATCCAAATGACCCGGACTCTCGAAGCGCCAGGTGGGCTACGCTCGCCCACCTGGTACCTCAGCGCCACGCGCTGGACCCAGTTGACCCTGGTCGAGGACGACCCGCAGAATTTCGACATTGATTTCTGGTTCCGCGTTTTCGACGAGACCAAATCCAATGCGACCTGCCTGTCGGCAGGCGGTTATGTCGCGTACTACCCCAGTAAAATTGCGCTCCAACATGTTAGCGACTTTATTGGCGACACCGATCCTTTCGGCGACTTGGTCGCCGGGGCCCGGGCTCGCGACATGCACGTGGTCGCCCGCGTCGATCCGCATGCTGTCCACGCCGACGTCGCCGCTGCACATCCGGATTGGATATCAGTTACCGCGGAAGGCGAACTGCGGCGGCATTGGTCCTTCCCCGAGGCCTATGTCACCTGCGCCTGGGGCAGATACAACCGCGAGTTCATGACTGAAGTCATCCGCGAGATTGCGCACAACTACGACATCGACGCTATCTTCGCCAATCGCTGGGCCGGGCATGGTGTCTGCTATTGCGCGCATTGCAGCACCGACTTCAAGCGCAAGACCGGTCATGACCTCCCCCGCCAGCGTGACCCGCACAGTGCCACGTGGCAGGCGTGGCTCGCCTGGTCACGCGACGTACTGACCGATTTGGTGGGCCATTGGAACGCGGTGGTCGTCTCTGAGCGGCCGCACGGGCGGTTCATCCCCAACATCGGCAACTCTTCGATGCTCGATTTCGCGCTCGACGAGGTTAAGCGCTACTGTCCCATCCTCTTCGTGGACCATCAGGGCCGTACGGGCGTGGTGCCGATCTGGTCGGCGGGACGTGACGGCAAGCGCATGCGTGGTGTGATGGGCAACAAGCCAATCGGGCTCGTGACTTCGACCTCGATCGAAGAGAAGTGGCGCTGGAAGGATTCCGTGCAATCGCCCGAAGAAATCCGCATGTGGATGATCGATGGGCTGGCGCATGGCCTTCGTCCCTGGTTTACCAAATTCAACGCCAAGGTTCACGACAGCCGCTGGCTGCCGCCCATCGCCGAGACCTTCGCGCTGCATGCCAAGCTTGAACCCGACCTGGCGCCGCTCGAGCCGACAGCCGAGATCGCCTTGCTCGATCCGAGCACGACGCTGCGCACTTGGCACTCGGACGACCGCGATGATGCCGAGGGGCACGAGCTCGGCCTCTATCACGCCCTGATCGAAGCGCGACTGCCGTTCGAGCTACTGTCCGACCTGGTGCTCGACGACGAAGCGCTTGACCGGTACAAAGTGGTCGCGGTCGCCAACGCCGCCTTCCTGTCAACTGCGCAGTGCGACGCCCTGACCCGGTACGTCGAGCGCGGTGGCAGCCTGATCACCAGCTACGAAACCTCTCTCTATGACGAGAATGGCCTGCGTCGCGCCGACTTTGGCTTAGGCAAGCTGCTCGGGGTCACCGTTTCCGGCGATACTGAGGGACCAACCAAGAATACCTATGTGGCGCTCGATCCTGGGGGGCATGCACTGACGGCGGGTTTCGACGGCGCCGAGCGGATCATCGGCGGCACCCGCCGGGTACCGGTGAGGGTAACGGCTGAGGAGGCAAGCATCCCGCTGCGATTGATCCCGCACTTCCCCGACCTGCCGATGGAGGAAATCTATGCGCGCAGGGCGGCAAGCGAGCCAGCCGCTGTGCTGCGCGAACTTCCGGGTGGAGGCAGGGTTGTCTATTTCCCATGGAACATCGGCGAGATCTTCTGGGAGGTAATGAACGCCGACCATGCACTGCTGATTGAGAACGCACTCCATTGGGCATTGAAGGGGCGTCCGCGCGTGGAGGTCGGGGGCCCTGGGGTTGTCGACATCGCCACACGGGAGGGGCCCAACAAACTCTCGGTCCACCTTGTCAACCTGACCAATCCAATGATGATGAAAGGCCCCATCCGCCACTCTATCGCACTCGCGGGGCAAACTGTATCGGTTGCGTTGCCCGAGGGCGCATCCCGCGCAGAGGTTCGGTTGCTTGTTTCGAATCTTGCGCCGCCCGTGCGGATCGGGGGAGGGCGGGCGGAGGTCGACCTGCCGCCGGTCCTGACCAGCGAAGTCGTCCTGTTCGAGTTCCTGGAGTAGAATGGCCGTCTATATTGCCAAGCGATTGCTCTACATGATTCCGACGCTGTTCGGGATGTCGCTGATCTCATTCCTGATCATCCAGCTGCCGCCGGGCGACTTCCTCACATCGCTGATCTCTGCCATCGCGGATTCGGGCCAATCATTGGACCGTGCATCAATCGACCGGTTGACGTCGCTCTACGGCCTCGACCAGCCGTTCTACGTTCAGTACTGGAATTGGATATCCGGCATACTGTTCCGCGGCGACTTCGGTTGGAGTTTTGACTGGGGCCAGCCGGTGAGCCGGCTGCTCTGGGACCGCATGGGTATCACGTTGTTAGTCTCGGCATTAAGCCTTGTACTCATCTGGATCATCGCCATTCCGATCGGCATTTATTCCGCGGTGCGGAGGTACTCGATGGGTGACTACATCTTCACCTTCATCGGCTTCATTGGGCTCGCCATCCCCACCTTCATCCTCGCGCTTGGCCTCATGTATCTGAGCTTCACATACTTCGGTCTCAACGTCGGCGGACTGTTCTCGCCCGAGTTCAATCAGGCGCCGTGGAGCCTGGCCAAGTTCTGGGACCTACTGACCCATCTGTGGATACCCGTCCTTGTCATCGCCATTTCTTCCACTGCTGCCTTGATCCGGGTCATGCGCGCCAATCTCGCTGATGAGCTGGGCAAACCCTATGTCACCACCGCGAGGGCGAAGGGTCTGTCTGAGTTCACACTCACGATGCGTTATCCGGTGCGTATCGCGCTCAACCCATTCGTATCAACCATCGGCTGGGTGCTGCCCTCGCTCATCTCCGGCGTCACGATCACGGCAATCGTCCTGAATTTGCCGATGGCCGGGCCGCTCCTGCTGCGCGCTTTGGTGAGCCAGGACATGTACCTCGCGGGTGCGTTTATCCTAATCATGAGCGTGCTGACCCTAGTGGGAATGTTAATCTCCGACATCATGCTAGCGCTGCTCGACCCGCGCATTAGGTTTCAGTAGTGATGACAGCGATCCCGGCCTCCCTACCATCCGATCGCGTTGCCGCCGCGGGCCAGTGGCGGCTCATGGTGTGGCGCTTCCGCCGCCATCGGCTGGCGGTAGTCTCGCTCGTCGTCGTGCTGCTGCTGTATCTGATCGCAATCTTCGCCGAGTTCCTCGCGCCCTACGGTCCTGATGTGACGCGGCCGCAGTATACTTACGCTCCACCGCAGGGGATCAGCTTCATCGCCCACGCGCCGGACGGAGCGTGGGCTTGGAACATGCACGCAGCGGGCTACGACATCACAGTCGACCTGGAAGCGATGCGGCGAACCTTCACGCCGAACCCCGACAAGATCATGCCGCTCGGCTTCTTCGTGGAAGGCGCGACGTACCGGCTATGGGGACTGTTCCAGACCAATGTGCATTTGATCGGCCCGACCAATCCCGAGGACGTTGTCTATCTACTCGGCAGCGACCGGCTCGGACGCGACGTGCTGAGCCGGCTGATCTACGGAACGCGCATTTCGATGTCGATCGGCCTCGTCGGCGTCGTCATCTCGCTGGCGCTCGGCCTTTTCCTCGGCGGTATCTCTGGCTACTACGGCGGGGCAATAGACACGCTGATCCAGCGCCTCACAGAAGTTGTCAGCGCCATGCCAACCATTCCCCTCTGGATGGGTCTGGCGGCGGCAATCCCCCTGAGCTGGGGGCCGATCGAAGTCTACTTCACAGTTACCGCTATCGTTTCACTGCTGGGCTGGACGTCGCTCGCACGCGAAGTCCGCGGCCGGTTCTTCTCCCTGCGCGGCGAGGACTTCGTCACCGCGGCCCGGTTCGATGGGGCGGGTGAGATGCGGATCATCTTTCGCCACATTCTCCCGTCGATGACCAGCCACATCCTCGCCATGGTAACGTTGGCCGTACCCGCAATGATCATCGCCGAGACCTCCCTGTCCTTCCTCGGCATTGGCCTCAAGCCGCCTGTCGTGAGCTGGGGTGTGCTGTTGCAGGATGCGCAGAATTTACGCGCAATCAGCGGCGCGCCGTGGCTCCTCCTCTGGCCGTCGCTCGCGGTGATGGTCGCGGTGCTCTCCTTCAACTTCCTCGGCGACGGGCTGCGCGACGCGGCGGATCCCTATGGCGACTGAAGGGCCACCGATTGTCAGTGTTCGAGACCTCAGTGTGGAGTTCCGGCTTCGCGATGCCGTTGTGCACGCGGTCAAGAACATCAGTTTTGACCTGAGTCCCGGCCGTACGCTGGGTCTCGTGGGCGAAAGTGGCTCGGGCAAATCGGTGACTGCTCGCGCGCTTATGCAGTTGGTCGATCCGCCGGGCCATATCGTCGGCGGCTCGATGATGCTGGGTGACAAGGACATTGCGAAGCTGGGTCGACGCGGCCCGGCAATTCGCGAAGTCCGCGGTGCCGAGATCGGCATGATCTTCCAGGAGCCGATGAGCTCTTTGTCGCCAGTGCATACGATCGGCTCGCAAATCATCGAGGCACTGCGCTTGCACCTGAAGCTCGACAAGCAAGCAGCGCGAGAGCGAGCTATTGAGCTCCTGCAGCAGGTCGAGATTGCCGACGCGGCGCGCAATATCGACCGCTACACGTTCGAGTTTTCTGGCGGCATGCGCCAGCGCGTCATGATCGCGATGGCGCTGGCGTGCAATCCCCGCGTGCTGATCGCCGATGAGCCGACCACCGCACTCGACGTCACGACGCAGGCAGAAGTGCTGGATCTCATTCGCCGCATCCAACGCGAGCGCGGTATGGCGATGTTGCTGATCACCCATGACATGGGCGTGGTCGCTGAAGTCGCAGACGACGTAGCGGTGATGTACCGGGGCGAGATCGTCGAAACCGGACCGGTCGACCAGGTGTTCCACCAGGCGACGCATCACTATACGCAGCGCCTGCTAGGCGCGGTTCTGAAACTCGAGGGCGCGGCCGAGCAGAAGGTGGGTCCTGTCGCGGGTGCTCATCCTATTCTTTCGGTCAATGGACTCGGTAAGACGTACGCGGTTGGCGCCGGTGCCTTCGGCGGTCGCGCTCGTTCGACGCTCCGAGCAGTAGACGACGTGAGCTTCGAGCTGAGCGCCGGCGAAAGCCTCGGGATCGTCGGAGAGAGCGGCTCGGGCAAGACGACGCTGGGGCGCCTGATCATGCGTGCTGTCGAGGCGACCGAGGGCACGCTGACCTTCTCGCCGGACGGAGCGGAACCAATGGACGTGCGGCTCCTTGATCGCGCTGGTCTGCGCCGCTTTTACCGACAGGTCCGCTTCGTGTTCCAGGATCCGTTCTCGTCGCTCAATCCGCGCATGAGCGTGCGCGAAATCGTTGGTGAGCCGTTGCGGGTCAATAGGCTGAAGTCGGGCCGCGCGTTGACTACTCGCGTTGGCGAACTGCTAGAACTAGTCGGGCTCGATCCGGATGTGATGGAGCGGTATCCGCACGCCTTCTCCGGCGGCCAGCGGCAGCGGATCGGCATTGCCCGCGCGCTCGCGCTCGATCCCAAGATTCTCATCGCCGACGAGCCGACCTCGGCGCTCGACGTTTCGATCCGCAGCCAGATCCTTGATCTTTTGCTCGACCTGCAGGGCCGGCTAGGCCTGAGCTTTATCCTGATTAGCCACGACATCGGCGTCATTCGCTACTTCTGCGACCGTGTCGCGGTCATGCGGCAGGGCAGGATCGTTGAGCTTGGCGACGCACAGACGGTGTGTACGACGCCGTCGCATCCCTATACCAAGGCTCTGATTTCAGCCGTGCCTTACCCCGATCCGCGCGCCCCGCGCATGAGCCGGCGCGAGCGCTATTTCGAACACTCTGCCTGAAGGAGAAGTCATATGGTCAAGGTTGCGTTTCTTGGGCTCGGCGTCATGGGCTATCCGATGGCGCGCCATCTCAAGACCAAGGGGCACGAGGTCACGGTCTATAACCGCACCACGGCCAAGGCCGAAAAGTGGGTCAGCGAGCACGGTGGACGTTTCGCCAGCACGCCGCGGGACGCCGCCGATGGACAGGATATCGTCTTCGCCTGCGTCGGTAACGACAACGACTTGCGCGAGGTTACGCTGGGCGCTGATGGCGCCTTCACGTCGATGGGGAAGGGCAAGCTCTTCGTCGACCACACCACGGCTTCTGCGGAGATCGCGCGCGAGCTTCATGCAGCCGCGAGGGACGGCGGTTTCGACTTTCTCGATGCACCCGTGTCCGGCGGCCAGGCGGGGGCCGAGAATGGCCAGCTGACGGTGATGGTTGGAGGCGACCTGGCGCCGTTCGACGTGGGGCAGCCCGTCATCATGTCGTTCGCCAAGGCGTGCCGCCTGCTCGGGCCCTCGGGGTCCGGCCAGCTCGCCAAAATGATGAACCAGATCTGCATCGCCGGCGTCGTGCAGGGCTTGGCGGAAGCGGTGCATTTCGGCAAGCGCTCGGGGATGGATGTCGAAGCCGTCATCGACGTGATCAGCAAGGGCGCTGCACAGTCGTGGCAGATGGAGAACCGCTACAAGACGATGAACGCGGGCAAGTTCGACTTCGGTTTTGCCGTCGACTGGATGCGCAAGGACTTATCGATCGTGCTCGATGAGGCGCGCAACAACGGCGCGAAACTGCCGCTCACGGCACTTGTCGATCAGTTCTACGCCGAGGTCCAGGATATGGGCGGACGGCGCTGGGACACGTCGAGCCTTTTGGCGCGTCTTGAGCGCTAGGCTGCCTTGACCGAACCGGCGCAAAGCAAGCGGGGGACCACCGTCCGCAAGGCGCAATCACCGCCGGTCGCCCGACAATTGTCCGTGCGCGCCATCATGGAGACCATCCTCAGACGCGGACCGACCTCGCGAGCCGAACTTGCCAAGCAAACCGGCCTCTCGCGGCAGACGACGACGCAAGTCGTCCTTGAGCTCGAAGGCGATGGGTGGTTGCAAGTTGCCGGTCGCGCCCAGGGCCC
>JBKJTB010000382.1:0-3443 GCA_046594305.1 Devosia sp.
CCTACCACATCCTGGAAGAGTGGCTGAAAGAGCAGCCGCCGCAAGCACTGGGCCTGATGTCGGCTGACGCCGAGAGCCTGTTTCGCCGGCTGGGCATCACCTTCGCCGTCTATGGCAGCGACCAGGGTACCGAAAAGCTCATCCCGTTCGACATCATCCCGCGCATCATCTCGGCCATCGAGTGGCGGAAGCTGAGTAAGGGCATCGAGCAGCGCGTCCGCGCCCTCAACGCCTTCCTCCACGACGTCTACCATCGCCAGGAAATCCTCAAGGCCGGCCGGATCCCGGAAAAGCTGATCCTCAACAATTCCGCCTTCTGCCCCGAAATGATGGGGCTCGATCCGGCCCGCGGCATTTACTCCCACATCATCGGCGTCGACCTCGTCCGCGTCTCGCCCGACGAATGGTACGTGCTCGAGGACAATCTCCGCACCCCGTCGGGCGTCAGCTACATGCTCGAAGACCGCGAGGCGATGCTGCAGCTCGCCCCGGATCTCTTCCAGCGCACCAAGGTGGCGCCGGTCGAGACCTATCCCGAGAACCTTCGCCGCACGATGGAATCGGTCGCCCCGCCCGGCGCCAACGGTTCGCCGACCCTCGCGGTGCTCACCCCCGGCATCCACAATTCGGCCTATTTCGAGCACAGCTTTCTCGCCGACCAGATGGGCGCGGAACTCTGCGAAGGCCACGATCTGTTCGTCGAAGGCGGCAAGGTCTATGCCCGCACCACCACCGGGCCGCGCCGCATCGACGTGATCTACCGCCGCATCGACGACGACTACATCGACCCGCTGACGTTCAGGCCGGATTCGATGCTGGGCGTGCCCGGCCTGTTCGACGCCTATCGCGCCGGCAACGTCACGCTGGTCAACGCGCCGGGTACGGGCATCGCCGACGACAAGGCGGTCTACACCTATGTGCCGCAGATCATCGAATTCTACCTCGGCGAAAAGGCCCTGCTCAAGAACGTGCCGACCTACAACTGTACCAATGACGACGAGCGCGCCTACGTGCTCGAAAACATCGCCGAGCTGGTGGTCAAGGAAGTGCACGGTTCGGGCGGCTACGGCATGCTGATCGGGCCCACCTCGACCAAGGAGCAGCACGAACTGTTCCGCCAGAAGATCATCGACCGGCCCGGCAATTACATCGTCCAGCCGACCCTGGCGCTTTCCACCTGCCCCACCTATGTCGACGCCGGCATCGCGCCGCGCCATGTGGATCTGCGTCCCTACGTTCTCGTCGGCGACCAGATCCGCATCACCCCCGGCGGCCTCACGCGTGTGGCGCTGAAGGAGGGCTCGCTCGTGGTGAACTCGTCGCAGGGCGGGGGGACCAAGGACACCTGGGTGCTGGAGGAGTAATGCTAGGCCGCACCGCTCAAAACCTGTTCTGGCTTTCGCGCTACATCGAGCGCGCCGAGAACATGTCGCGCCTGCTCGAGGTCGGCTATCGCATGAGCCTCACCTCGCGGCGTGAAGGTGGCGCCAGCGAGCATCTGATCTCGATGCTGCAGGCCGCCGAAATCGACGAGGAGTTCGACAAGAAGCACAAGGTGGCCGACGTCGCCAATGTCAGCCAGTTCATGCTGTTCGACGAGACCAACCCATCGTCCGTCCGCTCCTGCCTGCTCGCGGCGCGCACCAATGCCCGATCGGTGCGCACAGCGCTCACCACCGATATGTGGGAGTCGCTCAATTCGGCCTGGCTCGAATTCGCGGCGATCGATCCGCGCGACATCACCGGCAGCCGCCTGCAGGAGCTGCTGCAGTGGGTCAAGCAGGTCAGCCACCGCTATCGCGGCGCGTTGCTCTCGACCTTCCTCCGCGATGACGGCTACGCTTTCAGCCAGATCGGCAATTTCGTCGAGCGCGCCGACAACACGGCGCGCATCCTCGACATGAAGTACTATGTGCTGCTGCCGCGCACCGACCTTATCGGGGGCGATGTCGACATCCAGCAATGGACTCTCATTCTACGTGCGGCGTCGGCGCATCGCAGCTACCGGCACGTCTACCACGACCGCTTCAAGGCGTGGAATATCGCCGACTACCTGATCCTCCGCCCCGAAATGCCGCGCTCGCTGATCTTTTCGGTGGGCTGGATCAACCGCACGCTCGACATGCTCGAGGAGATCTATGGTGGCAAGAGCCTCGGCCACGACGCGGCGGCCGAAGTCACCGCCATGCTCGAGCGCAACTCGATGGACCGCATCTTCGCCTATGGCCTCCACGAATTCCTCACCGAGTTCATCTTCAAGAACAACAAGATCACCGAAGCCATCGCCGAGAGCTACAATTTCTACTGATGAAGCTCACCCTCACCCACACCCTGACCTGCCCGCTCGCCTCACCCTCGCGCGCCGTCGAGCATCTGCTGCTCACGGCGCTGTCGACGCCGCAGCAACGCGTAGAACGCTGGTCTATCGAAATGCCCGGCTTCGCCGAAGCGGCGACCTTCCGCGACGGGTTCGGCAACAAGGCGCATCTGGTGAGCCACGTGAAGCCCGGTGAAACGCTGAGCGTCAAAGTGACCGGCACGGTCGAGACCATCGACAAGGCCGGTGTTCTCGGACGCCTCGAATACGACCCGCCGCCGGCGCTGTTCCGCCGCCCGACGGACCTGACCAAGCCCGACCCGGCGCTGATCGCCGACATCGATGCGTCGGGCGGCCGCATCGCCGTGCTGCACGAGCTGATGACCCGCGTGCACGAAAAGCTGTCCGCCGCGCAGCAGTCGCAGACGGCGGACGGCCAGGAACAGTCGTTCGGCAGCACCGACCCGGTCGCCTACACCCACGCCTTCATCGCCGCCGCTCGCGCCCTCGCCATCCCCGCCCGCTACGTCACCGGCTATTTGTACGACGAAGGCACCGCCTCGTTCCACGCCTGGGCCGAAGCGTTCGACGAAGGCCTCGGCTGGATCGGCTTCGACGCGATGTTGGATGTGTGCCCCGCCGACACCCATATCCGGCTGGCGTCGGGATTGGATGCGACCGGCACGATGCCGATCCGCATGGTGCCGGTATGGACCGAGATGCCGGTCGAGACGGTGGAGATCGTCGAGGGGTAGTCTTCCGACCGCAAACATCGCGTTCAGGAACCAAAATTTGTCCCCGCTAAGCCCTGAGAATCCTGGTGACTCCGGCGTTATTTCTCCGACTTATCAACGGTACTTCCGAGCTGTGCTATAGTCCCCTCAGTTCCATCGCGTGGACAAGTCGGAGAAATAACGCCGGAGTCACCAGGATTCTCAGGGCTTAGCGGGCGAAAGTTTTGGTTCGGGATTGGTGCTCGTGGCTAGCCCCCACCCACCGGCTTCGCCGGTCCCCCCTCCCCGATGGGAGGGATAAGCCAGCTTACTCAGCTTGAGTGGAGCCCATCCCTCCCATCGGGGAGGGGGGGCCACGCGTAGCGTGGTGGGTGGGGGCTGGCCACTCGCTC